>JBDTNU010000130.1:0-9212 GCA_039933535.1 Caldimonas sp.
GCGCCTGCTTCTCGTAGACGCCGGCCTGGCCGACGCTCTTTCCCTTCCAGCCGCAGGCGTCGATCATCCACGCGGCGGCGAGCTTGACGCTTCCGTCGGGCATCGGGTAATGAACGATCTCCGGATCGCGGCCGATGATGTCGCGGCACTGCTCCGGCGTGACCACGGGGTTCTTGAAGAAGCTGCCGGCATTGCCGATCGTGGCGGGGTCGGGCAGCTTGTTGCGCCGGATCGCCGACACCCACTCGTAGATCTGCCGCGCATCGGGCGAGGCGATGCCGGTCTCGGCGATCTTCTTCTGCAGCTCGAGGTAGCCGACCACCGGCCGCCACGGACGCGGCAGTCTGAAGCGCACGCGCGTGATGAGGGCTCGGTTGAGCAGCGAATGCTTGAACACGCTGTCGCGATAGCCGAAGGCGCAGATCTCCGCACCGAGCACGACGCTGCTGCCGGTGAGCAGGTCGACGGCGTCGAGCGACTCGAAGCGGTCCTGCAGCTCGACGCCATAGGCGCCGATGTTCTGCACCGGGGCCGCGCCGACCGTGCCGGGAATGAGCGCGAGGTTCTCGAGACCGGGGCAACCTTGCTGCAGCGTGAACTCGACGAGATCGTTCCAGTTTTCGCCGGCGCCCGCCTCGACGATCCAGGCGTCGGCCCGCTCTGCCATGACGCGCATGCCACGCACCTCGACCTTGAGCACGACCTGCGGCATGTCGCGCGTCAGGATGATGTTGCTGCCACCGCCGAGGATGAACTTGGGTGCCAGGCCCAGCTTGGGATCGTCGACGACGCGGCGCACGTCGGCGTCGCTGGCGATGCGCACGAGGGTTTGCGCGACCGCGGGCAGGCCGAAGGTGTTGTAGGGCTTGAGGCTCACGCCCCGTTCGATTTGCATGTGCGAATTTTCACCGATCCGACGCGACGGCTCTGCGATCATCGGGCCTGCCGAGAAAGCGAATCCATGCCCAGTTTCGATGCCGTGCTCGACCCCAATCTGGTCGAGGTGAAGAATGCGATCGACCAGACCGCCAAGGAGGTCGGCACGCGCTTCGATTTCAAGGGGTCTTCTGCCCGCATCGAGCTCAAGGACA
The DNA here is from genome assembly GCA_039933535.1 of Caldimonas sp. Classification (GTDB taxonomy): domain Bacteria; phylum Pseudomonadota; class Gammaproteobacteria; order Burkholderiales; family Burkholderiaceae_C; genus Schlegelella_A. Next base: position 1,092 of record JBDTNU010000130.1, read on the forward strand.
AGGAAATCACCCTGTACGCGGACAGCGATTTCCAGATCGGCCAGGTCACCGACGTGCTGCTCGGCAAGCTGAGCAAGCGCAACGTCGACGCCCGCTTTCTCGACCGCGAATCGAAGATCGAGAAGATCGGCGGCGACAAGGTGAAGCAGCTCGTCGTCGTCAAGAGCGGAATCGATAGCGATACGGCGAAAAAGCTCCAGACCTTCGTCAAGCAGAGCAAGCTCAAGGTCCAGGCGTCGATCCAGGGCGACACGGTCCGCGTGACCGGCGCCAAGCGCGACGACCTGCAGGCGGCGATGGCGCTGATCCGCAAGGAAGTCGCCGACCAGCCCTTGTCGTTCACGAACTTTCGTGACTGAGCTTCGACTCCTGCTTGTCGCCGCGGCCCTGCTCGGCGGCAGCGGCGCATGGGCGCAATCGGTCTCGATGGCCGGCAGCCTCGGCAGCCGCGCCCTGCTCGTCATCGACGGCAAGCCGCGCCAGGTGGCGATCGGCAGCACCGTCGACGGGGTCCGGCTGGTGAGCGTGAGCGGCAACGACGCGGTAGTCGAAGTCAAGGGCCAGCGCGTCATGCTGCAGCTCGGCGGCTCGCCGGCCAACCTGGGCGGCGTGGCCAGCGAAGGCACGGGCAACAAGATCGTGCTGACCTCGGCCAGCGGCGGCCACTACCTGACATCGGGAACGATCAACGGCCAGACGGTCCGGTTCGTCGTCGACACCGGCGCGACCAACGTCACCATGGGTGCAGCCGACGCCGAGCGCATCGGCATCGACTACAAGAAGGGGCAGCTCGGCTACAGCAACACCGCTAACGGCTCGGTGCCTTCGTTCCGCGTCTCGCTCGCCTCGGTGCGGATCGGCGAAGTGCTGGTCTACAACGTCGATGCGACGGTGGTGCCTTCCGCCATGCCTTACGTTCTGCTCGGCAACAGCTACCTCGACCGCTTCCAGCTGCGGCGCGAGAACGACCGCCTCACCCTCGAAAAGAAGTAGCGACCCCGCGATCTGCCGCCGACGCGACAGCCGTTTTCGAACGGTCGTGCTAAAAAGTCGCCCGAAGACCGATTGCCGCACGCGACAGGAGACTCCGATGGACCTGAATTTCACCCCCGACGAGCAGGCCTTCCGCGAGAAGATCCGCGCCTGGGTCAAGGACAACCTGCCGCGGGAAATCAGCGACAAGGTCCGCAACTCGATCCGGCTGAGCCGCGACGACATGCAGCGCTGGGCCAAGATCCTCGGCAAGAACGGCTGGCTCGGCTGGGGTTGGCCGGCTCAGTTCGGCGGCCCGGGCTGGAACGCGATCCAGAAACACCTGTTCGAGGAAGAGACCGCGCTGGCCGGCGCGCCGCGGGTGATTCCGTTCGGCCCGGTGATGGTCGCGCCGGTCATCATGGCCTTCGGCTCGCCCGCGCAGCAGCAGCGCTTCCTGCCCGGCATCGCCAGCGGCGAAGTCTGGTGGAGCCAGGGCTACAGCGAGCCGGGATCGGGCTCCGACCTTGCTTCGCTCAAGACCAAGGCCGAAAGGCGAGGCGACTTCTACATCGTCAACGGCCAGAAGACCTGGACCACGCTCGGCCAGTACGGCGACTGGATCTTCTGCCTGGTTCGCACATCGAGCGACGGCAAGCCGCAGACCGGCATCAGCTTCCTGCTGATCGACATGAAGAGCCCGGGCATCACGGTGCGGCCGATCATCACCATGGACGGCGAGCACGAGGTCAACGAGGTCTGGTTCGACAATGTCGAGGTACCGGCCGACCAGCTCATCGGCGAAGAGAACAAGGGCTGGACCTACGCCAAGTACCTGCTCGCCCACGAGCGCACCAACATCGCCGACGTGAACCGGGCCAAGCGCGAGCTCGAGCGCGTCAAGCGGATCGCGAAGGCGGAAGGCGTGTACGGCGACTCGCGCTTCCGCGACGAGATCGCACGGCTCGAGGTCGACGTCGTCGCGCTCGAGATGATGGTGCTTCGCGTGCTCTCGGCAGAAAAGAGCGGCAAGCAGAGCCTCGACGTCGCCGGCCTGCTGAAGATCCGCGGCAGCGAGATCCAGCAGCGCTACAGCGAGCTGATGATGCTCGCCGCCGGCCCCGCCGCCGTGCCCTTCATCAAGGAAGCGATGGAAGCCGGCTGGCAAGGCGACCAGGCAGGCGCCACCTTCGTCGCGCCGCTCGCCGGCACCTACTTCAACATGCGCAAGACGACGATCTACGGCGGATCGAATGAAGTGCAACGCAACATCGTTGCGCAAACGGTTCTGGGGAGCTGACATGAACTTCGACTTCAGCGACGACCAGGAAATGCTGCGCGACTCGGTGCGCAAATGGGTCGAGAAAAGCTACGACTTCGAGCGCCGGCGCGGAATCGTCAAGGCGGGTGGCTTCTCGCGAGAGGCCTGGCAAGGCCTGGCCGACCTCGGCCTGCTCGGCCTGGCCGTGCCTGAAGCGCAGGGCGGCATGGGCTTCGGCGCGGTCGACGCAATGGTGGTCATGGAAGAGCTCGGACGCGGCCTCGTGCTCGAGCCATTCGCTGCCGTTTCGCTGGTCGCCACGAGCCTGCTGAGCGCCAGCCCTGCGCCGTCGTCTCCGCTCTGGCTCGAAGGCATCGGCCACGGCAAGGAGCTCGTGGTGCTTGCCCAGGAAGAGCGTCACTCGCGCTACCGGCTGGGCCAAGTCGAAACCCGCGCCGAGCATACGAGCGGCACTTGGCGCCTGACCGGAACGAAGACGGTCGTGCCGGCCGGCAGCCATGCCGGTGCCTTCGTCGTTTCGGCGCGGACAGCAGGCGATCTCGACGATCCGGATGGCGTCGCGCTGTTCCTGGTCTCGCGCGGCGAAGGTGGCGTCGCGCTCAAGGCCTACCCGACCCAAGACGGATCGGCCGCCGCCGACCTCGTGCTCGACGGCGCCGACGGCATCGAATTGCTGCCTGCGGGCGAAGCGATGCCCGCGCTCGAGCACGCCGTCGACATCGGCATCGCCGCGCTGTGCGCGGAAGCGGTGGGTGCGATGGAAAGGCTGGTCGCCCTCACCGTCGAGTACATGAACACGCGCAAGCAGTTCGGCGTCGCGATCGCGAGCTTCCAGGCGTTGCGACATCGCATGGCCGACGTCAAGATGCAGCTCGAGCTGGCCCGTTCGATGAGCTACTTCGCGGCGCTCAAGCTCGATGAGGCGGCGCCGGCGCGGCGACGCGCGTTGTCGCAGGCCAAGGTGCAGCTCGGCCAGTCGATGCGCTTCGTCGGCCAGCAATGCATCCAGCTGCACGGCGGCATCGGCGTCACCGACGAGTACGCGGCCAGCCACTATTTCAAGCGCCTGACGGTGATCGAGATGAGCTTCGGCGACACGATGTTCCATCTCGGCGAGGTCTCGGCGCGGATGCAGGACACGGCCGGCGTCTTTGCCTGATCGTGCAGGCATCGGCGGCGGTCGAATGACGTTCGGCCTGACCGCCGTCGCGGGGCTTTCGGTCGGCCACTTCACCGACACGCGCCGGCCTACCGGCTGCACGGTCGTGCTCGCCGACGGCGGTGCGGTCTGCGGCGTCGACGTGCGCGGCGCCGCGCCCGGCACGCGCGAGACCGAGCTGCTCGCGCCGATCAACGCGGTCGAGAAAGTGCACGCCGTCCTGCTCGCCGGCGGCAGCGCCTTCGGCCTCGATGCCGCCGGCGGCGTGATGCGCTGGCTCGACGAGCGCGGCATCGGCGTCGCCGCCGGGCCGACGCGCGACGACGGCAGCAAGCTGACCGTGCCGATCGTGCCGGCGGCGATCCTGTTCGACCTCTGGGTCGGCGATTCGCGCATTCGCCCCGACGCGACGGCCGGGTACGCGGCCTGCGAAGCAGCGTCGCGCGAGACGCCGGCCGAAGGCAATGTCGGCGCCGGCGCCGGCGCGAGTCTCGGCAAGCTGTTCGGCACCGGCCACGCCATGCGCGGCGGTGTCGGCACGGCGTCGATCAGCGTCGGCGAGATCACGGTCGCGGCGCTGGTCGCGGTAAATGCGATGGGCGACGTCGTCGATCCCGCGAGCGGTGCCATCGTCGCCGGCGCGCGTACCGACGCTGACGACGCCTTTCGCGACACGATGGTCTCGTTCCGGCGCGGCGAATGGCCGCCTTCGCGCAGCGCCATGCGCGACGAGGCCGGCGGCGCGACGACGCTGGCCATCGTCGCCACCGACACGCTGCTCACCAAGGCCGAGGCGACCAAGGTCGCGCAGATGGCGCAAGACGGCCTGGCCCGAACGATCCGCCCGGTGCACACGATGAGCGACGGCGACGTCGTGTTCGCGCTTGCCACAGGCGCGAGCCTTGCCAAGGCAAACGTCACGCTGATCGGCGCGCTGGCCGCCGACGTGCTCGCCGATGCGGTCCTGCGGGCGGTTCGCGCGGCGAGCTCCCTGAGCGGTCCCGGCCTTCCCGATCTCCCCGCGGCGCGCGACTTCGCTGCCGCCGTCAACGACAAGAACCGAAACAAGCCATGAACCCGACTTCGCCCGAATCGATGACCCGTCGTCGCCTGCTCGTCACCGCCGCGGCCGCGGGCGCCCTGCCCTTTGCCGGCTGCGCGACGGCACCCAATCCCGATGCCGGCGTCGACGTCGAAGCTCGCCCGCCGATCGTCTTCGTGCACGGCAACGGCGAAAGCGCGTCGATCTGGATGACGACGATCTGGCGCTTCGAGTCGAACGGCTGGCCGCGCGACCGGCTGTACGCGATCGACATGCCCTATCCGAACGCGCGCAACGACGATGCCAAGGCGCAGCCGGGCAGCAGCTCGACGGCGGAGCACACCGCCTTTCTGGCGGCCGAGGTGAAAAGGGTGCTCGCCACGACGGGCGCGACCAAGGTCGTCCTGATCGGCAACTCGCGCGGCGGCTATCCGATCCGCAATTTCATCGCCACCGGCGGTGCCGCCCAGGTTTCGCAGGTCGTGCTCGGCGCCACGCCGAATCACGGCGTCTGGGCGCACAACGACTTCTTGCCGGGCAGCGAATTCAACGGTGTCGGACCGTTCCTGACGCGGCTGAATACGCCCCAAGGACCGAACGGCAACGAGGTTGCATCCGGCATCCGCTGGCTGACGATCCGCTCGGACGGCTACGACAAGTACGCGCAGCCGCAGCAGCGCGGTGCGGCCACGAACGTCAGCTTCGAAGGCCCGGCGCTGAAGGGCGCCGACAACCGCGTGATCGCCGGTGCCGATCATCGCGAGACCTCGTTCAGCGCCGCCGCCTTCGTCGAGACCTGGCGCTTCATCACCGGGCGCCTGCCGTCCAGGCAGACGATTGCACCCGAGCTGAACGTCGTGCTCGACGGCACCGTCAGCGGCCTCGGCCTCGACAACCGCGAAGGCAGCTTCACGACCAACCTGCCGCTGGTCGGCGCCACGGTCGAGGTCTACGCGACCCGCGCGGCCACCGGCGAGCGCATCGGCGAGGCGAAGCACCGCAAGACGATTGCCGCCGACGGCCGCTGGGGCACGTTCGCGGCCGACGGCCCGCAGACCTACGAGTTCGTCATCGCTGCGCCCGGCTATGCGACGACGCACATCTACCGCTCGCCGTTTCCGCGTTCGTCGAGCGTCGTCAGCTTGCGCGCCGAGCGACTCGCGGCGGCCGACCGCGATGCCAGGTCGCTGGTCATCATGACCCGGCCGCGCGGCTATTTCGGCGTGCCGCGCGATCGGATCGTGCTCGACGGCACGAGCCCACCGGCCGGCGTCCCGACCGGCGTCGCCACCGTGTCCGAAGCCCGCGTCAAGGTGACCGGCGCCGTCGGCCGCGCCGTCGAGGGCGAGTTCAACGGCGAGCACATCGTCGGTCGTGCCTGGCCGGCGGCCGACAACCACCTCGTCGTGCTCGAGCTCACGGCTTGACCGCGCCGTGATGAGGCTCGGTCAACTGCTGTTCACGCAGGGCTTCGGCACGCGACGCGAGTGCGGCGCGCTGGTCGCCGCCGGCCAGGTGACGATCGCCGGCCGGCCCTGCGACGACGTCGACCTCGAGGTCGAGCCCGAGGGCCTGGACTTCGAGGTGCGCGGCGAAGCGTGGACCTATCACGAGCACGCCGTGCTCGTGATGAACAAGCCCCCCGGCTACGAGTGCTCGCAAAAGCCCAGGCACCATCCGAGCGTCTACGCGCTCTTGCCCGCGCCGCTGCGAAATCGTGGCGTTCAGGCGATCGGGCGGCTCGATGAAGACACGACCGGCGTATTGCTCTTCACCGACGACGGCACGCTGATCCATCGCCTCACCTCGCCCCGGCATCACGTGCCCAAGGTCTACGAAGTGACGTGCAAGCATCCGGTCGACGCCGACCAGATCGGCAAGCTGACCCGCGGCGTGCTGCTGCACGACGAGAACGAGACCGTGCGCGCCGCGGCGTGCGAAGCGACCGGACCGTCGTCGCTGCGCATGACGCTGACGGAAGGCAAGTACCACCAGGTCAAGCGCATGATCGCGGCAGCCGGCAATCGCGTCGAGGCGCTGCATCGCAGCGAATTCGGTCCGGTCCGGGCAGAGGGGCTCGCACAGGGAGGATGGCGATGGTTGAGCGAAGCCGAGTCTTCGTCCGTTTCCCGCAGGCAGCCTTCTGCCGTCGAACCATGACCGGCGCGCCGCGATTCTTCGCGAGCGCAGCCCTGGCGGCGATCGCCCTGCCCGCGCTGGCGCAGACGCAGGCCGGCGAGCCCGCGACACGGCTCGATCCCGTCGTCGTGACGGCGACCCGAACCGAGGCGGCGGCGTTCGACGTGCCCGCGTCGATCGACCGGATCGGCGGCGACGGCATCCGCGACGCGCGGCTGCAGGTCAACATCTCCGAAAGCCTCGGCGGCGTGCCGGGCCTGTTCGCGCGCGACCGGCAGAACTACGCACAGGACGTGCAGATCTCGGTGCGCGGCTTCGGCGCGCGCTCGACCTTCGGCATCCGCGGCGTGCGCCTCTACGTCGATGGCGTTCCGGCGACGCTGCCCGACGGCCAGGGCCAGATCTCGAACGTCGACCTCGGCTCGGCCGATCGCATCGAGGTGCTGCGCGGGCCGTTCTCGGCGCTCTACGGCAACTCGTCGGGCGGCGTGATCCAGGTCTTCACCGAAGAAGGGCGCGGGCCGCCGCAGTTCGGCTTCAGCGTGGCCGGCGGCAGCGACGGCGCGGTGCGCTACGGCGTCAAGGCGAGCGGATCGAGCGGATCGTTCGGCTACCTCATCAGCGCCAGCGACTTCAGGACCGACGGCTACCGCGACCACAGCGCGGTCGAGCGCCGCCTGGGCAACGTCAAGCTGACCGTGAAGCCCGACGACGCGAGCAAGCTCACGCTCGTGGTCAACAGCGTCGACCTGCCGAAGGCGCAGGATCCGCTCGGCCTTAGCCGGGCCCAGTTCGAGGCCAACCCGCGCGGCGTCGACCCGTCGGCGATCGCCTTCAACACGCGCAAGACGGTCGACCAGACGCAGCTCGGCCTGGTCTACGAACGGCGCATCGACGACGTCAACTCCTTGCGCGCGCTGGTCTACACGGGCCATCGCAACACCGAGCAGTTCCAGTCGATTCCGGTGGCGACCCAGGCCAATCCACTCAATCCGGGCGGCGTGATCGCGCTGGGCCGCGACTACCGCGGCACCGACCTCCGCTGGACGATGAAGACCACGCTCGCCGGCGCCCCGTTCTCGCTCGTCGGCGGCATCGCCTACGACGTTCTCGCCGAGCATCGTGAGGGCTTCCAGAACTTCGTCGGCACGGTCACCGGCGTCGAGGGCGCGCTGCGCCGCGACGAAGACAACCAGGTCTCGAGCTTCGACCAGTACCTGCAAGCCTCCTGGCAGTTCGCCCCGCGCTGGACGCTGAACGCAGGCGTGCGCCACAGCAGCGTGAGCTTCGATTCCACCGACCACTACATCGTCGGCACCAACCCGAACGACAGCGGCAGCGTCCGCTACGGCGCAACGTTGCCCGTGGTCGGCGTGATGTTCGCGGCCAGCGACAGCGTGCACCTGTATGCCACGGCCGGTCGCGGCTTCGAGACGCCGACGCTCAACGAGCTGGCCTACCGGCCGAACGGGGCGACCGGCCTCAACCTGGCGCTGCAGGCGGCGCACAGCGACAGCTTCGAAGTCG
>JBDTNU010000131.1:0-9186 GCA_039933535.1 Caldimonas sp.
GCAGGACCATCGGCTTGTCCGAATCCTCGCGCAGGAAGAAGCTGCCGAACGGGCCTTCGACGCGCAGGATGTCCTTTTCCTTCATCGCCCCGAAGACGTGGTCGGTGAACTTGCCGCCTGGCAGGTGGCGCAGATGCAGCTCGATCGCCGGCTTTTCGCCCTGGTTGTGCGGCGCGTTGGCCATCGAGTAGCTGCGCCGTGAACCGTCGCGCAGGATGAACTCGACGTACTGGCCGGCGCGGTATTGCAGCGGATCGTTGGCGGGCAGCTGGAGCCTGAGGATCACGACGTCGCCGGTCGGCTTCTCGATCGAGACGACGCGGCTCGGCAGCTTCCTGATCGGGTACTCGCCGGCGCCGGGAACGGTGCGCGCCTCGAGCACGATGTCGGTCTGCGGCGCGGCCTGGCAGGCGAGGATCAGACCGGAGGCTTCTTCCTCGGCGCTGAGCGCCTTCTGCTGGTGCGCGCCGTGGATGACGCGGCCTTCGAGCATCCGGCACTTGCACGAACCGCAGGCGCCGTCCTTGCAGCCGTAGGGCAGGCCGACGCCCTGGCGGATGGCCGCGAGAAGAATGGGCTCGTCGCGCTCGACGCTGAAGCTGCGCCCGCTGGGCTGGACCGTGACGGTGAAGGACATGAATCGAAGAACCCGGGAGCGGCGTCGCCTAGACTGAGTCGCCGATTTTGCCTGCAACGCCGTACGTGACCGACCGCCCTCTTCGCTTTCGTCGCCCGGTGTTGCTGATCGTCGGCTGCGGCGACGTCGGATTGCGCGTTGCGCGTCTCGTGGGCAATCGTTGGCGCGTGCTCGCGCTGAGCTCGAGCCCGGACCGCTTCGGGGCCTTGCGCGCTGCCGGCATCGTGCCGCTGTCCGGCAACCTCGACCGGCCCGAAACGCTGGCCCGCCTGTCCGGACTCGCCGATGCCGTGCTTCACCTCGCGCCGCCCGCCGCCAGCGGCGAGCACGATCAGCGCACGGTTCGCCTGATCCATGCGCTTGCCCGGTCACCGCGCTTGCGGCGCCTTGTCTACGCCTCCACCAGCGGCGTCTACGGTGACTGCGGCGGCGCCTGGGTCGACGAGACGGGTCCGCTGCGGCCGGGGACCGACCGCGCCCGTCGCCGCGTCGCCGCCGAGTCGCGTCTGCGCCTGTTCGGACGCAGCAGCGGCGTGACGGTGACGCTGTTGCGCATCCCTGGCATCTACGCACTCGGCCGCGAAGGCGGCGACCCGCGCGATCGTCTCGCCCGCGGCACGCCTGTGTTGGCAGCCGACGACGATGTCTTCACCAACCACATCCACGCCGACGACCTGGCGCGTGCCTGCGTCGCCGCCTTGCATCGCGGCCTGCCGCAGCGCGCCGTCAACGCCAGCGACGACAGCGAATTGCGCATGGGCGAGTACTTCGACCTCGCCGCCGATCTGTTCGCGATGTCGCGGCCGCCGCGGGTGTCGCTGGCCGAGGCGGCGACGGCACTCTCGCCGATGCAACTGAGCTTCATGAGCGAGTCGCGCCGGCTCGTCAATCGGCGCCTGAAGCGCGAGCTGCGATTGGTGCTGCGTCATCCCACCGTCGCCGAAGGCTTGCGCGCTTCCCCCGATTGAGCGCGCGGCAGTCGCGCCGAACAATGGGGGCACAACAAGAACACCCCTGGAGTCATCATGCCTTCCTCGCTGCGCCGGCCTCGACGGGCCCGCGCGAACCTCGCGGGCGCACTTGCGGCGATGGCCGTCGTCGCCGTTCCCGCCGGCGCATTGGCCCAATCGCTCGCGCCGGCCTGGCCGACCAAACCCATCCGCCTGGTCTCGCCCTTCAATCCGGGCGGAGCGATCGACGTGCTGAATCGCATCATTGCCGAGAAGCTTTCGCAGCGGCTCGGCCAGCAGGTCTTCGTCGACGCCGTCCCAGGGGCGAACACCATCGTCGGTGCCGACGTGGTCGCCAAGGCGCCGCCCGACGGCTACACCTTCATGATCACGACCATGTCGACGCACGTGAACAACACCGTGCTGTTCAAGAAGCTGCCGTTCGATCCGGTCAAGGACTTCGCGCCCATCACCCAGGTTTCGCTCGGCAGCGTGCTGCTCACCGCGCCCGGCACCGCGCCCTACGGAGACCTGAAGGGCTTCGTCGCATGGGCCAAGCAGCAGAACCGGCCGATCTCGTACGGCTCGTGGGGCATCGGCTCGTCGGCCAACGTGTACGGCGAGATCCTCGCCAAGGACCACGGCGTCAGCCTGACGCACGTGCCCTACAAGGGCGAGCAGCCGGCGATCACCGACGTGATCGGCGGCAGCCTCGACGTCACCTTCGCCAGCCCGGTCGGCGCCAAGCCGCAGGTGCAGTCCGGCAAGCTCAAGGCGCTGGGCATGACCGGTCCGTCCCGCTCGGCGGCGATGCCCGACGTGCCGACCTTCGGCGAGCAGGGCTTCAAGGGCTTCGAGCTGCCGATCTGGGTCGCCGCCTATGCACCGGCCGGCACGCCGAAGGCGATCGTCGATCGGCTGCAGAAGGAGATCGCCGCGGTCACCCACATGCCCGACGTGCTGCAGAAGATGGTCGAGCAGGGCCAGACGCCACTCGGCAACACGCCCGAGGAATTCGCGGCGGCGTTCGCGAAGGACGCGCCGAAGTGGATCGACTACATCCGCGCTTCGGGGGCGAAGGCGGAATGACGAAGGCCGGATCCGCCGCCGAATGAAGGTATTGCTCCTGACGCAGCCGATGCCGGCGGCGCCCTTCATCGTGGCAATCTCGGCGCTGGCGCCGGAGCTCGAGCTGATCGAGTACCGCTCGGACCTGGGCGACGACACGCTGGCGGAGGTCGACGTCGCGATCGGCTGGAGCCTGCCCGCGGGCCTGGCTGCGCGACTGCCGCGGCTCGGCTGGATCTGCTCGATCGCCGCGGGCGTCGAAAAGCTGCTCGTTCGCGATCTCGCACCGCACGTTGTCGTCTCGCGCATCGTCGACCCGGAGCAGGCGGCCGGCATGGCCCAGTTCGTCGTCACCATGGTGCTGCGCCACGCCCGCTCGCTGGAGCGTTACGCGACGCAGCAGCAGGAACGGGCATGGCTGCGCCAGCCGACGCCGCTGGCGACGCACCGCGTCACCGTGCTCGGCACCGGCGCGATCGGCGCAGAGGTCGTGACATGGCTCGGCCGCGTCGGCTTTCGCGCCCGCGGCTGGAACCGGCGCTCGCCGCAAACGCTGCCCGAGGCGCTCGCTGAAAGCGATGTCGTGGTCTGCGCCTTGCCGTTGACCGAGGCGACCGACGGACTGCTCGACGCCGCCGCCTTTGCCGCGATGCCGCCCGGCAGCTACGTCGTCAACGTCGCGCGCGGCGCGCACGTCGTCGAAGCCGATCTGATCGCGGCCGTCCGCTCGGGCCATCTCGCCGGCGCGGCGCTCGACGTCCAGCGCCGCGAGCCGCTGCCGGCGGACGATCCGCTCTGGAACGTGCCGGGCATCACGATCACGCCGCACATCGCCGCGCAGTCGTCGACGTCGGTGATCGCGTCGCAGTTCGTGTTCGCCCTGCGCTCCCTGCAGCGAGGCGAGGGCGTGCCGAACACGATCGATCGGACGCTCGGCTACTAGCGCAAACCGGAACACTTCGTGTCCGGTTTGCTGCGCTCGTTCGACGGAGCCTGCGGTCCGTCAACTCGCGCGAAGTTGCCCGTTGACAGACCTTAAACGCCTTGCGGCCGGCTCAGCGTATTCATCCGATCGACGGCGCGCACGGTCAGGCGCAGCGAATCGGCGCCGCGCCTCACGTCGAGCGCCACGTCGCGCTCGGCTCGCTCATCTCGCCAGAGCGCCTTGTAGAAGGACGCGAGGTCGGCCACGTCGGTGCCATCGATCGCCATGATCAGGTCGCCCGGCTCGAGGCCGGCGTCTTCCGCCGGGCCCGCCGGCGTCAGGCGAATGATGCGAATGTGGCCGAACGACTCGTCGCAGTTGAGGCCGAGCCACGGCCTCGTGCTGGCATGGGAAGCGCCGCGTGCGCGCAACTCGGCAAGGATGGGCTTGAGCAGATCGACCGGAACGAACATGTTGCCGCGCAGTTTTGGCGCGGAGCCGCCCGCGGCGTCGGTGACGACGAGCGAGCCGATGCCCACCAGCTCGCCCTCGGCGTTGAAGAGGCCCGCGCCGCTGTGGTCGCGGCGTGCCGGCGCGGTGAACAGGGCGCCGTCGATGTGGTATTCCCAGTTGCCGGAAAACGCGCGTCGCGAAACCATGCGGGCCAGGCTCAGGTCGCCGTCGTCGCCGCCGCTGGCGATCATCAGCGGCTCGTCGCCCGTGACCGCGGCGGAGCTGCCGAGCGGCGCCGGCGCCAGCGAAAGCGGGGCGAGCGCCTGCAGCAGTCCGAATCCCGATGCCAGGTCGTAGGCGACCACGCGCGCCGGGATGTGCCTGCCGCCGCTGTCGACAAGATCGACGTGATCGGCCTCGAGGATCAGATAGCCGATGGTCAGCACCAGGCCGTCGGCGCCGATGACGACGCCCGAGCCTTCGCGAACCCGGCCCAGCGTGAGGATCGAGCGCGCGTCTTCCACCGCCATGACCTCGACGCCGACCACGGCTTCATTGGCGCGGGCGAGCGCGGCCTTGCGCCCTTCGAGGCGCGCCAGCACCGCGTTGGCCGGGGCCGCGATGTCGGCCGTCGTCTCGGCCCGTGCCACGGTCTCGCCGCCGAGGCCGGCGAGCAGCGAGATCGTGAATGCGAGCGCCGAACGGCGCCACCGCAGGCGCTGAACTGGCGGCTGAATCAACGGCTCGGTCATGGCAAACCCTCTCGCGATCGCGTGTCGGCTCACCGAAGCATGATCCGAGCCGATCGCCCGGTGTGACCCAGGGCCTTTGTTTCCGACCGGAGGCGGCTCAGCGCCGCCTGAACGGCGGCTGGCGTCGCCAGTACCTGATCGTGAGCAGGCCGCCCAGCATCCCGCCCAGGTGCGCGAAATGGGCCACGCCCGAGTTCATGACGTAAGCGCCCTGGTAGAGCTCGATCAGGCCGTACAGGGCGACCAGGTATTTCGCCTTCATCGGAATGACGAAGAAGAGCAGGATGATCCGGTCCGGAAAGATCATCGCGAACGCGAGCAGCAGGCCGAACAAGCCGCCGGAGGCACCGATGGTCGGCGCGCCCGAGCCGAGGAAATAGTTGACGAGAAGCTGCGTCAGCGCTGCGGCGACCACGCTGGCCGCGTAGAACTGGAGATAGCGTTTCTGGCCCCAGACCTGCTCGAGCTCCGAGCCGAACATCCACAGGCCCAGCATGTTGAAGAACAGGTGGTTGAAGCTGCCGTGCAGGAACGCGTAGGTCACGATCTGCCACGGCCAGAAACCGCCGCCGACCGGCCAGAGGGCGAACGGCGTCAGCAGGTTCGGGCCAAGCAGGTCGCCAAGGAAGAAGATGGCCACGTTCGCGAGCAGCAGGGCCTGCGTGACGGGAGGAAGCGGGGGCATCGGCGGTCCGGACGGAGTGGCGGCAGGGCGGCTAGTCTACGGCGCGTATGGCAAACTGCCTCGTTCGCGAGCATCGGCCTCGGTGGCGAAATTGGTAGACGCGCGGGACTCAAAATCCCGTTCCGCGAGGAGTGTCGGTTCGATTCCGACCCGAGGCACCAAGCGGCGAGCACAAGCCTTCCATGACCGAGCCCACTCTGCGCTATCCCACGATCGAAGACACGATCGGCGCGACGCCGATGGTGCGTCTGGTGCGCCTGCCGGGTGCCGGCAACGACGAGCGCGGCAACGTCATCCTCGGCAAGCTCGAAGGCAACAACCCGGCCGGCTCGGTGAAGGACCGGCCCGCCATCAGCATGATCCGCCGCGCCGAGGAGCGCGGCACGATCAAGCCGGGCGACACCCTGATCGAAGCGACTTCGGGCAACACCGGCATTGCGCTGGCGATGGCCGCGGCGATCCGTGGCTACCGCATGCTGTTGATCATGCCGGAGGACCTGAGCGTCGAACGCGCGCAGACGATGAAGGCCTTCGGCGCGGAGCTGATCCTGACGCCGCGTTCTGGCGGCATGGAATACGCGCGCGACCTCGCCGAGCAGATGCAGCGTGAAGGCAAGGGCCGCGTGCTCGACCAGTTTGCCAACGCCGACAACCCGCGCATTCACTACGAGACCACCGGCCCAGAGATCTGGCGCGACACCGGTGGTCGCATCACCCATTTCGTGAGCGCGATGGGAACCACCGGAACGATCACCGGCGTGTCCCGATTCCTCAAGGAAAAGAACCCCGAGGTGCGCATCGTCGGCGCGCAACCCAGCGAGGGTTCGCGCATTCCCGGCATCCGCAAATGGCCCGAGGAATACCTGCCGAAGATCTTCGACCCGAAGGCCGTCGACGAGACGGTGCTGGTCTCGCAGTCCGACGCCGAGGAAGTGACGCGTCGGCTGGCACGTGAAGAAGGCATCTTCGGCGGCATCTCGGCCGCCGGCGCGTGCTGGGTGGCCTTGCAGATTGCGGCCAAGGTCGAAAACGCGACCATCGTCTTCGTCGTCTGCGATCGCGGCGACCGTTATCTGTCGACCGGGGTCTTTCCCGCTTGAACTACCAGACCACGTTCTGCGTCAACTGCGCGACCCGGCTCGAGCAGATCTCGCTCGAAGAAGACGGCGGCGCCAAGACGCGCCTGCGTTGCCCGGCCTGCGGCTGGACGCACTGGAACAACCCGACGCCGGTGCTGGCCGCGGTGATCGAGCTGGTCGATCGGGGCGGGCAGATCCTGCTCGCACGCAATGCGGCCTGGCCCGGGAAGTTCTTCGGCCTGATCACCGGCTTCATGGAAGCGGGCGAAACGCCGAAGGAAGGGATCGCGCGCGAGGTCTTCGAGGAGACTTCGCTCACGGTCGAGTCGACTTCGCTGATCGGCGCCTACGAGTTTCTGCGCATGAATCAGGTCATCATCGCGTACCACGTGGCGGCGCGTGGCGAGATCGTGCTCTCGCCCGAGCTGATCGACTACCGCACCGTGGCGCCGGAGCGCGTCAAGTGCTGGCCGGCCGGCACCGGACACGCGCTGGCCGACTGGCTTCGGTCGCGCGGCATCGAGCCGCAGTGGATGGAGTTGCCGCCCGGCAAGCGCGCCACCGAAGTGGACGTGGACTGAAGGACCTGACGCGATGGACGCCCAGAAAGAGCTCGACACCCGTGGCATGAACTGCCCCCTGCCCATCCTGAAGGCGAAGAAGGCGCTCGCCGAGATGTCGAGCGGCGACGTGCTCAAGGTGGTGGCCACCGATCCAGGTTCGATGCGCGACTTCCAGGCGTTTGCCCGGCAGACCGGCAACGAGCTGCTCGAGCAGACCAGCGCCAACGACGAGTACGTCCACTTCCTGCGTCGCCGCTAGCCCCGATGCCGGGCTACAGATCGAGCGAACGCAGGTAGCTGCGAAAGTCCGCGCCGAGCTCGGGGCTGGAGAGCGCCAGCTCGACGTTGGCCTGAAGGAAGCCCTCCTTGCTGCCGCAGTCGTAGCGCTTGCCCGCATAGCGGTAGGCGAACACTTTCTCGTGCCTGAGCAGGCCGGCGATGCCGTCGGTGAGCTGGATTTCGCCGCCGACACCGCGCGGCTGGCTGGCGATCTCGTCGAAGACCCGCGGCGTCAGCACGTAGCGTCCGGCTACGCCGAGGCGCGAGGGCGCCACGTCGGACGCAGGCTTTTCGACGATGCGGGCCATGTCGATCAACCGGTCGCCGACAGCCTGACCGGCGACGATGCCGTAGCGCCGCGTGTGCTCGGCGGGAACTTCCTGCACGGCGATGATCGATGCCTGCAGCTCCGCGAACTGCTCGACCATCTGCGCCAGCACCGGCGGCGTGCCGATCATGAGATCGTCGGGCAGGAGCACGGCGAACGGGTAGTCGCCGACGACGTGGCGGCCGCACAGCACGGCGTGGCCGAGTCCCAGCGCCTTCGGCTGGCGCACGAACACGCAGTCCATGTCGTCGGGCTTGACCGCGCGCACCACCGCAAGGAGATCGGCCTTGTTCGACTTCTCGAGCGCATCCTCGAGCTCGAAGGTGAAGTCGAAGTGGTCTTCGATCGCCCGCTTGTGCCGACCGGTGACGAAGATCATCTGCCGGATGCCGGCCGCGTAGGCTTCTTCGACGGCGTACTGCACGAGCGGTTTGTCGACCACCGGCAGCATTTCCTTGGGCAGGGCCTTGGTGGCCGGAAGGAAGCGGGTGCCGAAGCCGGCCACTGGAAAGATCGCGTGTCTTACGAGCATCTACTTACAATCGCCCCGGAGTCAAGTTTGATTCTTGCACGCGACTCCCGCGTCACACCAAGCCAGCGCGAATAACCGATGGATCTGCTGATCGTCGATACGCTCGAAGCCGATGTCGTCGAGTGGCTGGGCCGGCGGCACAGCGTCCGGCTCGCTCCCGAGCTTGCGTACGAGCCGCGCGAATTTCGGCGCGCGCTCTACGATGTGCGCGCCGCGATCGTCCCCGCCTCGGCGACGATCGATGCCGAGACCCTGGACTTCGCGCCCGTGCTGCGCGCGATCGGCCGGGTCAGCGCCGGCGCCGAGAGCATCGACGTGGCGATGTGCGAGCGCCGCGGCATCGAGGTCGTGCGCAGCCTCACCGCGAGCGCGCGCGCCGAGGCCGAGTTCATGATCGGCGCGATGCTTTCGTTGCTGCGCCGCGTGCCTGTGCCCGGCGACAGCGGTGCCGTCGCGGGCCGCGAGCTCGGCGGCGCGACGATCGGTCTGGTCGGCATGCCGCCCGCAGCGCGCTCGATCGCGCAACTGCTTGCCGGGTTCGGCGCCACCATCATCGGCTACGACCCGGCGCTGCACGCCAGCGACAACGTCTGGCCGCTCTGGCAGGTCGCTCCGGCGGGCCTGCGCGAGCTGGTCGAGCGCTCCGACGTAGTGTGTGTCCAGCTCGCCTATTTCAGCCGCTACCAGGGCCTGCTCGGCGATCGCTTCCTGCGCCACAGCAAGCCGAACCAGGTGCTGGTGAGCACCGCCCACTCCGGACTGTTCGACGAGGCGGCGTTGGCCGCGGCGCTGCGCAGCGGGCGGATCGCGGCGGCCTGGCTCGACAGCGCGGAGCCCGGGCTGCTCGACCCCGAACGGCCGCTGCATGGCATCGAGACGCTGCAGATGACGCCGCGAATCGCCGCGACGACGCACGAGTCGCGTCAGCGCAGCGC
>JBDTNU010000132.1:0-9080 GCA_039933535.1 Caldimonas sp.
CCGCGCTCGAGGCCGACGGCAAGGGCAAGGTCGTCTCGAGCCCGCGCGTCGTCACGGCCGACCAGCAAAAGGCGTTGATCGAGCAGGGCGAGGAATTGCCCTACCAGGTCGCCACGTCGAGCGGAGCCACGTCGCTGCAGTTCCGAAAGGCCAACCTGAAGCTCGAGGTCACTCCGCAAATCACACCCGAAGGCAACGTCATCCTCGATGTCGACGTCACCAAGGACAGCGTCGGCCGCGTCACGACGGCCGGCTTTGCCATCAACACCAAGCACGTCAAGACTCAGGTGCTGGTCGAAAACGGCGGCACGATCGTGATCGGCGGCATCTTCGAGTCGAACGACCGCGAGGACGTCACGAAGGTGCCTTTCCTCGGCGATGTGCCCTATCTGGGCAACCTGTTCAAGACGCGAAGCGTGACGACCTCGAAGACCGAGTTGCTTATTTTCCTGACGCCCAAGGTCGTGACCGACCGGACGGCGGCGCGCTGAAGCCTGAACGCGAATCCATCGACTAGCGAGTGAGCCTGAAAATGAAGAGCCTGAAATGGGTGCTGGCGGCGATGGCCGTGTCGTTGGTGGCGGCCTGCGGCGGCGGGGGTGGCTGCGCTGGATCCTCCTCCTTCGGGGCTGCGGCGTCTGGCGCAGGTTGCGGATCGGGCTCCACCTCCGCGAGCACAGTCGATGTGCTCTCCAGTTCCATACAGGTCGGCACGGGTGGTGACACCGCCACGATTTCTGCGGTCGTCAAGGATTTGAACAACGTCGGGCTGAAAGGCGTCGCAGTGACGTTCTCGGCGTCGAGTGGCAATCTCACCGGTGCGAGCTCTGTCACCGATGCGTCGGGTGTCGCCACGGCGACGTTTACGGCGGGTGCCGATCGGAGCAATCGACAAGCGACGGTTACCGTCCGGTCGGGCTCGGCGGCTGGGCAGATCGTCCTCGACATCCAGGGAACGGTGCTGTCCTATTCCGGCGTGACGACCATCCCTCTCAACAGCAAGGCGACGTTGTCCGTGAAAGCCGTCGATTCGAAGAACGCGCCGATCGCGTCGCTTCCAGTCACCGTGAGTAGCAGCCTGGGCAACGGCTTGTCCTCAACCACGGTGGTGACTGATTCGCTGGGGACGGCGTCGGTCGACTACACCGCCACTACCGCCGGAAACGATACCCTGTCCTTCGCCGCCGCTGGCTCGAGCGCCACTCCCGCGCTCACGATCAGCGCCGCCGACTTCACGTTCCTCGCGCCGGCAGGGAACACTCAGATCCCCGTTGCGACCTCCACGGTCCTGACCGTCAGGTACTTGTCGGGCAACGTGGCGCAGCCGGGCAAGACGATCAACTTCGCCGCGACTGCCGGCCAGCTCTCTGCCCCGTCGGCTGTCACCGATGCGGCAGGGCAGGCGTCAGTCACGATCACTTCGCTGACGGCGAGCCCGGCAATCGTCCAGGCTTCGGTCCAGGGCGTTCCTGTCCAGGCGACGTTGCCGGTGGTGTTCGTGGCCCTGACTCCCTCCAAGCTCGTGCTTCAGGTCTCGCCCACGGCGATCGGCCCGAACCCATCGGGTACCACGTCTCAGGCGGCGCTCGTGGCGACCGTCACCGACATGAACGGAAATCCGGTGAGCAACGCCACCGTCACGTTCAACCGACTCGCTGACCCGAGCGGCGGGAACCTGTCGCAGGCATCGACCGTCACTGACGCAAGCGGCCAGGCCACCGTGCAATACATCGCTGGCGCATCGACCACCGCAAGCAACGGGGTGCAGATCCGCGCTTCGGTGCTGGGCACGCCGTCGGTTTTCGGTGACGCGCAGTTGACCGTGAATCAGAGCGCACTGTTCATCGCCTTGGGCACCGGCAACGTCATCAGCAACCTCGATGAGCAGACCTACAAGAAGGACTGGGTCGTCTACGTCACGGACTCGAACGGCGTTGCCGTTCCGAACATCAGCCTGACGATCAAGGTCCTGCCGATCGACTATCGGAAGGGCAGTCTCGTCTTCGGCGGCGGGTCGTGGGGCTACAACCCAGGCAACCCCCTCCCTTGCCAGAATGAAGATCAGAACTACAACGGCGCCCTTGATGCGGGCGAGGACTTCAACGCCGACGGACGGCTCGAACCGGGCAACGTGATCGCCGTTACGACGGCCCAGACGCAGACCGCCGCGTCGTCCGGCATTGCCAAGACCGGCGCCGATGGCCGAGCCACGATCACGCTGCTCTACGCCGAAAGCTATGCTCCCTGGGTCAAGGTCAAGCTTGTCGCCCAGGCGATCGTCGCGGGCACCGAGTCTTCGACTCAAGCGATCTTCGTCGTCACCGGCGCTGCGAGCGACTTCACCTCCGCGACGGTTCCGCCGGCCGGTGCCGTCAGCCCGTTCGGCGTGAACGCCTGCGATCAGCCCGACTGACCGACCTTCGTGCTGATCAGCCTGGTCGGACTGCCGGGCGTTGGCAAGAGCACGTTGGGGCGGCGGCTTGCCGGGCGCCTCGGGCTCGCGTACCTCGACTGCGACACCATGGTCGAGGCCCGTCTCGGCGAGGCGATCGCGCCGTTCTTCGAGCGCGAGGGAGAGGCAGCGTTTCGGGACCTAGAGACGCTCGTGCTCGCCGAAGCGCTCGGCGGTGACGATGCCGTTGTTGCCACCGGCGGCGGCGCGGTCCTTCGAGAAGCCAACCGTCGCCTGCTCCGCGAGCGAACGGTGTGCGTCTACCTTCACGCCCATCCAGAGGCGTTGTTCTCGCGTCTTCGGCGCAACACCCGCCGCCCTCTGCTTCGCGTCGCCGACCCTGAAGCGCGCCTCCTCGAAATGGCGCACGAGCGCGATCCCCTGTACCGCGAGTGCGCCGGCGTCGTGGTCGAGATCGACGGTCGCGGCTCGTCGGCCACCATCGTGCTGATCGAAGAGGCGCTGCGGGCGATCGCAGCCGTTCACGCGGCCGATGAGCAGGCATCGGGGATCCGTTCGTGACCGTATCCAGGTTGCGCGTCGACGCGCCCGGCGGCGCCTACGAGATCGTGACCGGCGCCGGCGCGCTCCTGGACCCGCGCAGTTGGCAAGGCGTCGAGAGAGACGCGGTGGCGCTCATCGTCACCAATACGACGGTGGGACCGATCTACTGCGGACCGCTGATGGATCGCTTGCGCCCGAGCTTCAGCAAAGTGGCCATGCTGGAGCTCGCGGACGGCGAGGCGCACAAGACCTGGACCAGCATCGAAACCATCGTCGACGCATTGCTCGATCACCACGCCGATCGGCACTGCCTGCTGATCGCGCTCGGAGGTGGCGTGGTCGGTGACCTTGCCGGGTTCGCAGCCTCCTGCTTCATGCGGGGCGTCGATTGTGTTCAGGTGCCGACGACCTTGCTCGCGCAGGTGGACTCGTCGGTCGGTGGCAAGACGGCCATCAATCATCGACGCGGCAAGAACATGGTCGGCACCTTCCACCAGCCGGTTCGCGTCATCGCCGACACCGATACCTTGCGAACGCTTCCTCAGCGCGAGTTCGTCGCAGGCCTGGCGGAAGTGATCAAGTACGGAGCCGTCGCCGACGACGCGTTTCTCACCTGGATCGAGCAAAGTCTCGACGCGCTCCTGGTTCGCGATGCCGAAGCGCTGACCGAGGCCCTCACGCGGTCATGCCAGATCAAGGCTTCGATCGTCGCCGCGGACGAAAGGGAGTCGGGTCCGCGCGTCGTTCTCAATTTCGGCCATACCTTCGGACATGCGATCGAGACTGGCATGGGCTATGGCCAATGGCTGCACGGTGAAGCCGTCGGTTGCGGGATGCTGCTGGCCGCCGAGGCGTCACGTCTTGCCGGTCTGATCGAAGTGCAGCAGGTGCGGCGGATCGCCGAGCTGGTTCGCCGCGCCGGATTGCCCACGCGCGCACCGTCCCTGGGGATCGAACGCTACCTGGAACTGATGCGAGGCGACAAGAAGGCGCGCAATGGCGAGATCCGGCTCGTGCTCCTTACCGGTCCAGGCCAGGCCCGGTCACAACCGGTAGAGGAGGCCCTGATCAGCGCGGTGTTCCATGAACACGAGGGCTGACCGGAGCCAGGCTCCTCACGAACGCCGCACGCGCTGCCGCCGTGCGTTTGCTGACGTTTGCGGTGCGGGCCTCGCTGGAACGGCAACCTAGAATTTCGCATGCTCGATCCTGGAGTGATCCCCATGTATTCGCGCCGGCTCCTTCTTGGTTGCCTCTTCTTTTCTGCCGCCATGGAGGTTGCAGCCCAGGGCAAGACTCGCCCGCTCGCCGAGACGGGCATGAAGCCCGGTCTTTGGGAGGTTGCCACGACGATCGAAAAGTCCGACTCGACCGATCGGCGTAGCGTGACCTCACGCATTTGCTACGCGAGCGGCGAGGTCGCGCTGCCGCTGCGCGTGCTGCCTCCGCATCGCGGACTGGGCATGAAATGCCAGGTGCAGGACCTCAAGACCAACGACGCGCCGGGCATCACCTGGAAGCTCGTCTGCAAGGGAAAGGACGGCACGTTCGCCGGCGGCGGCAACATGCTGCCCGGGCCGGCCAGCTACACGGCCGAGACCAGGCTCGAGCAGAAGTCCGCCCGCAAGTCGAGCGCGATCGATGAGAAGACCACGGGTCGTTGGGTAGGCGAGTGCACGTAGCTCACCCTTGGTGAACCGGTCCGCAAGCCGGCCGGATGTGCATTCGTCACGCGATGGCCTCGCAAATCCACCACTCGTTACCCAGCGGGCTCCGTCTGTCGCCTGCCTCGACAGGCGTCGGGGGGGTGTCCATAAACTCGCCGTCACTGAAGGAACCACCGCAATGCGTCGCTCTTCCGGATTCACCCTTATCGAAGTCATGGTCACGGTCGCGATCGTCGCGATCCTGTCCGCCATTGCGATTCCTTCGTACACCGAATACGTCCTGCGTGCGCGGATCACCGAAGCGGTCTCGTTGCTCTCCGACATGCGCAACAAGATGGAGCAATATTTCCAGGACAACCGGACGTGGGCGCCGCCCGGGCTGACTACCCCTCCTTGCCAACCCGGCACGGTGGCGCCCGTTCCTGTGGCGGACAACTTCATCTTCACCTGTTCGAACCTGTCCGCCAACACGTATACGGTGACCGCCACCGGCAAGCCCGGCTCGTCGATGAGCGCGTTCACTTATACGGTCGATCAGGCCAACCAACGCGCCACGACGACACTGCCCCCCGGTTGGGTAACGAAGCCGAACTGCTGGGTGCTCAAGAGGGACGGCTCGTGTTGAGAGTGCGGCCTTCAATCCGCGGCTTCACGCTGATCGAGATGCTCGTCGGCATGACGATCGCCGGCATTCTGCTGGCTCTCGGCTTCCCTTCCATTACTGCGTATCTGCAATCCTCGAAGCTTGCGAGTGCCTCGCAAAGCTACTTGAGCGGCGTGCAGATAGCGCGCACCGAGGCAATCCGGCGTAACGCACAAGTCCAATTCGTGCTCACCAATACGCCCGTCGAGACGGCCGACATCGCCAACGTCGCAGCTCCGAGCACCGCTGGCCAGAACTGGATCGTGCGCTGGTTCGACACGACCCTCTTGCCCCCCGCGTTCGTGCTGATTGAATCGAAGGCGGCTGCAGAGGGATCTGTTTCGACCGCGCCTTCGGTCCAGATCATCGGAACCGCGGCACCGACGCCGTTTACCGGAATCATCGCCTTCAATGGCTTCGGCGCCACGAGCAACCAGGACGCGTTCCAGCTGGACATGTCGAATCCGGCAGGAGGCGCATGCGCACCGGCGGGTCCCATGCAATGCCCGCGTATCCAGGTTCCGAGCGGCGGTCTGGTGCATTTGTGCAACCCGCTCGTGCTGGCTGCCAACGACAGTCGCGGATGCTGAGGCGTGACATGCAGATCAATCGCTCACCCCAACGCGGTTTCTTCCTCATCGAGGCGCTCGTCGCCATTGCCATTTTTTCGCTCGGCATCCTCGGCATGGTTGCCCTCGGCAGCCTGGCGCTCAACGCGCAGACCGACGCTGGCGTTCGAACCGATGCGGCGAGCCTCGCCGATGAGCTCACCAGCGACATTGTCCTGAACGCCGATCGGAGCAGCCTTGCGGCTTTCCAGACTTCGCTCCTGGGGTACCAGCATCAGCCCACCGGCGTCGACTGCGCCTTCAGCGGCGCCGTGGCGACGGGCGTGAACGCAAATGCCTGGCTCAATCGGGTCTCGACGCCGGGTCCAGGCCTGCGGGGTCTGCCGGGCGCCACGCCGGCCACACAGCAGATCCTGGTGAACGCGACGGCCGCCGGCTTCAACCGCATTCAGATCACGATCTGCTGGCGCGGTCCGACCGACGCCGCGATGCGCCACCACACGGTCGTTACTTACGTCAACGGGTTGCTGTGATGAGGGCCATTCACGCACGTTCTGCGCGGGGCTTCACGCTGATCGAAGTTCTGGTCGGCGTCGGCATAGGCTTGATCGGAATTCTGGTCATGTTCCGCACGGTCGCACTGTGGCAGTCGCACACGCTGTCCTCCACATCCGGCGGCGAGGCCCAGGTCTCCGGCACGCTGGCGATGTTCAACCTGGAACGCGACATCAAGCAGGCCGGAATGGGGTTCGGCAGGGCGACGCCGCCCTTCATGGGGTGCAACCTGACCGTCAACGACACCGCTTCTGCGCGCGTCTTCACGCGGCCGATGTATCCGGTGCGCATCGTGCCCGGCGCCGGCGGCGCGCCCGACGAGATCGACGTGCTGTACGGCAATTCTTCGTTCTATGTCGACGAGCAGACCCTGAAGTTCTCCACGGGTACGACCAAGACCGCGGCGCGCCGAGGCGGATTTCGTCGTGGCGACCTCGTGGTGGTCGCGGGCAATGAAACTGGCGCACCTGCCTCCGCGACGTGCGAGCTCATCGAGGTGACAGACGACACCGATCCCGACAACCTGACGATCACTCACGGCACCGGAAACTACTTCAGCTTCTACAACACGGCGGCCAGCGGCGTTGCCCGATTCAACCCGGCCGGCGGCACCGGCGCGACCTACTCCTCGGGGCGCATGTACAGCCTGGGGCCCACCCCGCAATACGACGTCTGGCAGATCAACGCGGGCGGGGTGCTGGCCCACAGCGATCTGATTCACAACCAGGCGCCGGTCAGCGTTGCCGAACGCGTCGTGAATCTGAAGGCGGAATACGGCATCGACACAAACGGTGATCTGCGCCCCGACACCTGGACGACCGTGCCGCCCGCTGACTGGACGACTGTCCTGGCGATTCGCACAGCGATCCTGGTCCGCAGCAAGCAGTTCGAAAGAACAACGGATCCGAACTTCGCCACCCCGCTGGGGGTCACGCCGGACGCCAAGAATCCGCAATGGGCGGGCGGGGCTTTCGTCATGACCAACGTCGACGGTTCCGCTGACACCTTCAGCGACATCCAGGATGACCCGAACAACTGGCGGTTCTATCGCTACCGCGTCTATGAACGCGTCATTCCGCTCCGAAACATGATCTGGGGGACCGCGCCATGAACCGACTCCTTGTTCGTGCCGGCGGACCGGGGCTTGCGGCGCGCCGAGGTCAACGCGGCATCGTGATGTGGGTCGCGCTCGTCGTCCTCATCGTGATGTCGATCGCGGGTCTTGCCATGGTCCGGCAGATGGGCGGCGGCGTCGCGATTGCCGGCAACGTGGCGTTCAAGGAGAACGCCACGGCGAGCGCAGACTCGGGAACCGAGTCTGCGCACCTCTGGTACACGAGCCCGACCCAGACCACGGCGATTCTCCAGGCCGATGCGGCGGCGCAGGGCTACTACGCGACCTGGGCCGGAAGCACCGACCCGACCACATTTCCCTGGGCGGGAGGTTCGGTGCCGGTGGCGCTCGACGCCGGGGTCGGCAACAACAGCCGCTACATCATTCAGCGTCTTTGCCAGAACCTTGGGCCGGTGACGGCCATCGGCCAGGTCTGCTCGGACTACGAGATCCCCCCGTCTGACAAGGGCGGTGCCAGCTACGGCAGATTGCCCGCGTTGCCGGAGATCAAGCCCTATTTTCGAGTGACCACGCAAGTGATCGGCCCGCGCAACACCGTCAGCTACACGCAAGTGGTCTTGAACTGAACCGGCGCGATACAGGAACAACAAATGAACAACATCGCGTCTTCACCCATACGCCGGCTGCATCGCTCGCTGGCGGCGTTGACAAGCGTCCTCGCGATTGCGATGGGCCTGCCTCTGCCGGCCGTTGCGGCCCTGACCGACTTGTCGCCCACGCCGATTGCGGCGAATGCGGCAGTGCTGGGCAAGCCGAACATCATGCTGCTGATAGACACGTCGGGGTCGATGGCGTGGACACACATGCCGGACGAGGTCGAGCAGGTCGGAACTGTCTCCTACATCGACAGCATCGGCTACCGAAGCGCCCAGTGCAACTCCATCTACTACAACCCGCTCACCGACTACATCCTTCCCAAGCTTCCGGACGGCACGTTTTTCTCTGTGCCGAGCTTCACCTCGGCGCCGTACTCCGGATTCGCTTCGTACTTCACGGCGCCTGATGCCACGGACCTCTCTTCCGTCAACCTGTCATCGGCCTTTCGGGCGTTCGATGCCAAGACACTTCGCTCAGGCTCGATAGTCACCGGATTGCCGGCCGACCCGGCACAGCCCGCCTACTACTACGTGTACTCGGGTCCGCAAACCCTGAACTACGCATCGGCCGCATGCCGGCAATCCGACGTCGGCGCCTCCGTCGCCGCGACGGGAGGCGGCAACTGGACACGAGTCCTCGTCTCGACGAGTTCCGGGCGGCCAGGCCGGGTCGACGAAACGTCGAACTTCGCCATCTGGTATTCGTTCTACCGCACTCGCCTGAGCCTGATCAAGAGCGCGGCGAGCTTGGCCTTTACGCCGCTCACCAGCAGCTTTCGGGTCGGCCTCATCACCGTCGAACCAAAAGACAGCCCGACCGATTCCGCCATCAACGCGGCGAAGTACGTTCCGATCGCCGACTTCGATATCGGTCAGCGCAATGCGTGGTTCAACAAGCTCTTTTCGCAGCCGGCGAAGGGCGCTTCGCCCGCGCGCGAAGGCCTGGCCCGGGTCGGGCG
>JBDTNU010000133.1:0-9067 GCA_039933535.1 Caldimonas sp.
GAGAAACTGTGCCCGTTGTCGAACACGCGCACACCCATGTCCTCGAAAAACTTGTAATCGGACATGAACGGCGTGAACTGCTCGATCGCCATCGGCTTCGGTTGATCGGCGGGCTTGTCGATCCACATCCGCCTGGCGGTGCCGGCCGACGACTCGTGCACCACCATCGGATGCATGGTGTCGTTGAGGTTCTCGACGAACATCTTCCAGTTGCACTGGTGCATGAAGCGCAGGCACCCGCCGGCGATCTCGAGCCGCCCTTCCGGCGACCGGTCGGCCATGTTGTCGATCGATGACAGCGAGTCGCCGAAAAACTCCTCGAAGCCGGCGCCGACGTCGTTCAGCTTGATGAAGATGAAGCCGCGGTAGAGGCGGACGTTCTTCACGGTGGCCAGTCCCTCGGCCGACTCGCATTCGTGCAGTGCCGTGCCGTCGTAGCCGTTTTTCAGCGGAATGTTGAGCAGCGAGCCGTCGGTGCGGAAGGTCCACGCGTGATACGGGCAACGGAAGTGCCTGCCGGTGTTGCCGCACGGCGCGCTGACCAGGCGCGAGCCCTTGTGCGCGCAGCGATTCATGAGCACGCGGACCGAGTTGTCGCTGTGGCGCACGACGATCAGCGGCTGGCCGGCGATCTCGCTCCGTATGTAGTCGCCCGGCATCGGCAGCTGCGAGTCGTGGCCGACGTAGTTCCAGGTGTTGGCGAAGAAGTGCTCCTGCTCGAGCGCGAACAGCCCCGGGTCGATGTAGAGGTCGCGGTGCACGCGGTCGGGCTGCACCAGGGCGGCGATGGCGGCGGGGTCGTCGCGATAGGAAGCGGTCATCGGCTCTGCCTTGCTCGATCAGGCCAGAGCGTAGCGCGCCAGCGTGGCGCCGAGCCGGGTACCGTGCTCGTCGGCAAGCGCCGCCTCGCGCAGCTCGCGCAGGGTCGCCGGTGCCAGCGCCGTGCCGGCCTTTTGCACGGCCGCCATGACCGTCTCGAAGTTGCGCACGCCGCGCTCATGCGTGTCGCTGTAGCCCTTGACGAGGCGCTGGCATTGCGCCACCTCGACGGCGAGCTCGGGATTCAGCGCCGCGGTCGAAGCGATCCGGGCAAGCCAGTTTTCGATGGCCGCGTTCTCCGCGGCGTAACGCGTGGTCGAGCGGCGCCAGCGCTTCATCGCGGCCACGAGGTACAGCATCAGGAAGCCGGACAGCGAGCTGGTCGTGACGATGCGGCCCTTCTGCGTGAAGCGCTCGACCAGGCGGCGCGGCCAGCCCGGCCTTTCGATCAAGCGGCCGATCGCGGCCGGCAGCGTCTCGGCGATTTCCTGCACGCGCGGGTGCAGGTATTCGTCGATCGCAAGCACCTGGTCGCTGCCGGCACGGACTTCGCCGCGCACGCGATCGAAGCGCGAGCCGCGCGTCTTCAATGCGGCGACGCGAATCGTGTCTTCGTACGACATCCAGAGCGCCAGATGGCGCGCGGTCTCGTCGAGCAGGCGCGCGTTGGCGGCCGGCAGCGTGGCGATGGTGGCCATGCGGTCGAGATAGAGGCCGGCATAAGCCGGGTCCTGGTAGTCGATCAGGCGACGTACGCCTTCACGCAGCATGGCTCGCGAAGTGCTCGGGAATCCGTTCTCGATCCGTTCGAGCAGGGCACGCACGCGTCGGTCGAGCGGCTGCAACGCCGCGGCGCGGCCTTCGACCGGCGATGCAGGCGCGTCCGGCGCGTCCGGCGCGTCGACGCGCGCGTATGCGGTCGCGAACGCCTTCAGGCTGCTCGACACTCCGACGCCGCCGCGCGCGATCGTCGCTTCGAACTGGCCTCGGCTGAACGGCAAGACGCCGGTTCCGGCAAGCGCGCCGAACAGCACGGCGCTGATGACGCTGCCGCTCTGCTCCGCCGTCGTTGCCATGTCGAAGCGCACGAAGCGCTTCGCTGCCTGCTCGGCATGGCCGAGCAGCGACGCACTGTCGACGCGCCCGTCGCCGAGCGCGCTCTTCTCGGTGATCGAAAAGACGCGGTGCGTGGAAGCGATCAGCGTCGTGCGTTCCGGCGTCACCAGGCCGCGCTGCACCGCGCGACCGCATTCCATCAGCTCGGAGGCGAGCACGACGTCGACATCGCCCGGCAAGGGCATCAGCGCCAGCACGGGCGCCGCCGCGTCGAGTTCGGCCTGCCGCGCCGGAAACAGCTCGACGTAATACATCGTCGCGCCGGTGCGCTGCGCGACCCCTGGGACCGAAGTGGTCTGCGCCAGCCAGCCGTTCGCTTCGCCGAGATCGACGATCCAGTCGGCAAGCACGCCGCCGCCCTCGCCGCCCATGGCCATGATCGCGATCTTCAGCGGTTGCACGAATCTGCGTCCTTCTCGCCCATCATCCTTGCTGGCTCTCGGTCATGCGGCCGCAATAGGCCTGCATCGCTTCCGGCAGGTCGTCCGGACAAACGCCGCATCGCCGGTTGCCCGGCACCGCCCAATCCATGAACTTCGGATGGGGCAGCGCCAAGCCAGCCATCATCCTCTGGAATTCCTCACGCGTTCGACCGGCGCCGAGGCGCGGGTTGCGCTGCTTCTCCTGGCCGATCGACGACACGCGCCGGTTTTCGTAGTCGTGGGCGGGGTACACGAGGCACTCGTCGGGCAGCGCGAAGAGCTTGCTGGTGACGCTGTCGTAGAGGGCGGCGGCATCGCCGTTCTGGAAATCGGTGCGGCCGCAGCCGTCGATGAGCAGGGCATCGCCGGTGAAGACACGGTCGCCGAGGGCGTAGGCGAAATGGCTGTCGGTGTGGCCCGGCGTGTGCATCGCCCGCAGGGTCATTCGACCGACGGCGAAGGGCATGTCGTCGAGCACACCGAGGTCGGCGCAAGGGAGCCGCTCCATGGCGGGTGCGGCGATCTTGCTGCCGACCCGCTCCTTCAGATGCAGCGCCGCCGTGATGTGGTCGGCGTGGATGTGCGTCTCGAGCGTCCAGGCGAGCTTCAGGCCCAGGCCGGCAAGTACCTCGAGGTCGCGGTCGATCGAGTTGACGACCGGATCGATGAGCACGGCCTCGCCCGTTTCTTCGCAACCGAGCAGGTAGGTGTAGGTGCTCGACAGCGGCTCGAACAACTGGCGGAACAACATGGTCCGGGGCTCCGACATCGAGGCCGTTCGGCCCGGCTCAGAACGCCAACCGGGCGCGCGCCCGTGCGTCGCGGCGCTGCAGCCAGCCGATCAGCGCGCCGCGCACGCGCCCGGCGAGCCGGTCCCACCCGCCGGGATTGCTGACGATGCGCGCCTTGTAGAACGACGGGCAGAGCACGGCGGCATGCGACACCTCGCCGCACACGCCGCAGCCGACGCAGCTGTCGAGCACGGTCGCGACCGGATCGGTGCGCAGCGGGTCGGGGTTGGCCTTGATCGACAGCGACGGGCAGCCCGAGAGGCGGATGCACGAGTGATCGCCGGTGCAGGTGTCGGCGTCGACGCCGAAGCGCTCGCGCACGACACGCTCGCCGCGCGCGACCGCGGCCTTCACCAGGGGCTTCTCGCGCCGCTGCCGGTTGAGCATGCACTCGGACTGCGCGACCAGCACCTTCGGCCCCTTGTCCTTCGTCGTCAGCGCCTCGCGCAGGGCATCGCGCATCTGGCCGACGTCGAAGGTGTGGGTCACCGTCTTCACCCACTCGACGCCGACGCCGCGCACCGCGCGCTCGATCGCGTGGCCGGTGCTGCGCGACGGGTTCGCGCCTTTTGACGAGAGCAGGTCCTGGCCGCCGGTCGCCGAGGTGTAGTTGTTGTCGACGACGATGGTCAGGTTGTCGCTGCGGTTGAAGACCGCGTTGGCGATGCCGCTGGTCAGGCCGTTGTGCCAGAAGCCGCCGTCGCCCATCATCGAAATGGCGCGCTTCGGCGAGCTGGTGTTGAAGGCTGAAGCGCCGGCCGTGCCCAGGCCGTAGCCCATGGTCGTGTTGCCGATGTGGAACGGCGGCAGGATCGAGAACAGGTGGCAGCCGATGTCGGCGCTGACGTGATGCGGGCCCAGCTCGCGCTCGACCAGCTTCATCGCGCTGAAGATCGGCCGCTCCGGGCAGCCGGTGCAAAAGCCGGGCGGCCGCGCCTGCACGACTTCGGCGAGCGGCTTGTCGACGGCGAGCGCGATCACGCGCGCCGCCTTGACCGGCTTCGGCTCGGGCTCGACCCGGCCGTAGTGCTCGAGAAAGGCGCGCGTGCCCTTCAGCACTTCTGCGCCGGTGTATTCGCCGGCCGGAGCAAGGAAGTCCTTGCCGTGGAGCGCCGTCTGCAGGTCGGCCTGGCGCAGGATCGTCGCCAGGTTCTGCTCGATGAAATTGGGCTGGCCTTCCTCGACCAGCAGCACTGCGCGCTTGCCAGCGCAAAAGCGCGTGACCTCGGCGGGCACGACCGGGTAGGCCACGTTCATCACGTAGAGCGGGATCTTCGAGCGACCGTACACGTCGGCCAGGCCGAGCCGTTCGAGCGCGCGCACCAGCGCGTTGTAGTTGCCGCCCTGGACGATGATGCCGAGCTCGCTATCGCTACCGGCCACGAACTCGTTGAGGCCGCGCGCTTCGATGAAGCGCAGCGCGGCGGGCCAGCGCTCATTGATCTTCTCCTGCTCGTGCAGGTAGGTCGCAGGCGGCAGGACGATGCGCGCCACGTCGCGGCGCGGCGCCTCGAGCGCGTCGCTGGTTGCGAAGCTCGCAGTCTGGTTGGCTGACGCGACGAAGTGGCCGTGCACGTGGCACGCGCGGATGCGCAGCATCAGCATCACCGGCGTGTGGCTGGCCTCGGAGAGCTCGAAGCCGTGCTTCACCGCGGCGACGATCGAAGGCAGGTTGGGCCGCGGATCGAGCAGCCACATCTGCGACTTCATCGCGAACGCGTGCGTGCGCTCCTGCATGATGGACGAGCCTTCGCCGTAGTCCTCGCCGACGATGACGAGCGCGCCGCCGGTCACGCCGCCAGAGGCCAGGTTGGCGAGCGCGTCGGAGGCGACGTTGACGCCCACCGGTCCCTTGAACGTGACTGCGCCGCGCAGCGGGTAATTGACCGAAGCGGCGAGCGTGGCGGCCGCCGTCGCCTCGCTGGCCGAGTTCTCGAAGCGGATGCCATGCTCGGCCAGGATGTCCTGCGCGTCGGCCAGCACGTCCATCAGGTGCGAGATCGGCGCGCCCTGGTAGCCGGCGACATAGGAGACGCCGGACTCGAGCAGCGCCTTGGTCACGGCGAGGATGCCCTCGCCACGAAACACCTCGCCGGCGCCGAGCCGGAGCTTCTTGACTTCCTCGACGAACGATCGCTCGGCCATGGCGTTTTCTGTGGGTCGAACCCGATGTTCGCACGATGCCGGCCCGGCACTGCCAGGGCGGCGCGCCGCTCAGGTCTCGAGGAGTCGGCCTCGCCCGTGAACGCGCGAGTCCAGTCCGGCCGTACGAATCAGGTCCCAGAAGCCCGCCGGCGAGCTCGAGACGACCGGCACGCCCAGACGCGCCTCGACGATGGCGATCGCCTCCAGCGTGAGCAGGCCGCCGCACGAGATCAGGATCCCCTCCGGGCGCGGCTCGGCGCCATAGACCGCCTCGCAGAGTGCGACGAGTGTGTCGGTCGACACTTCGGCGACCTCGGCGACGCCGGTGATCGCGAGTCCGCGAATCGTCGTCGCGACGAGATCGCTGTCGGCGAGGTAGGCGCCCAGCCGCGCGTTGACCTCGTCGATGTAGGCAGTCGCGACGGCGACCCGGCGCACGCCCAGTGCGCGCAGGCCGCGCACGATGGCGTTGCTCATCGTCGTGCACGGCAGGCCGACGCGGCGCGTCATCTCCGCCTCGAGCGTCTCGTTGAAGCGGGCGCCGCGAAAGAAGCTGAGCGAGGTGCCCATCAACGAGATCGCCTGTGCGCCCTCGGCCGCCAGCGCGGCGGCGAGATCGACGACGTGGTCGATGACCTGCTCGTAGCCCCGCGTCGAGATTTCACCGAGGCCGAGGCCGCGCGCGGCGAAGCGCACTCGGTCTCCGTAGAGCGCCGGGCCATCGTCGGGCACGGCGCCCGAGCGCGGCGGGACGATGAGGCCGAGCAGAGGCAGAGGGCTGTCGGTCATATTCGCTCGAATCGTAGCGGCGCGCCGCGTTTCGGGTTGCGTGAGCTTTCGTCTAGGGTTGCCCCGGAACGCATGACATTCGGCTCGGCCGATACTCGACCGCCCTCATCACAGGAGACAAGGCCATGAAGATCCAACCCCGATTCGTCCTGGTCGGCGTCGGCCTCGCGCTGGTTGCCGGCACCCTGTTCGCGCAGGCCAGCGGCCTCACGCGCACGATGGTAGGCCGCGCCGACGTCTCGGTGCCGGGCCGCGAAGCGGTGATCGCACGCGTCGAAGTGTCCCCCGGCACCTATGCGGGACGTCACACCCACCCCGGCGACGAGATCAGCTACATCCTCGAAGGCGAGGCCGAGCTGCTGGTCGACGGCCAGCCACCGCGCATCGTCAAGGCAGGCGAGTCCTTCGTGATTCCGGCGGGCGTGATCCACGACGCGCACAACGCGAGCGACAAGCCGGTCAAGCTCGTTGGCGTCTATGTCGTCGAGAAAGGCAAGCCGCTGGCCACGCCTGCCCCGGCGAAGTAGGCGTCTCGGGGCTCAGCCGACGCGCTCGGCGTCGTAGCCCTCGGCGCGCATCGCTTCGAGGATCTTCTCGATGTGGGCGGCGCCGCGCGTCTGCACCACGACCTCGATCTGCACGCGCTCGACCGAAAGCGAGGTGAAGGCGCGCTGGTGCTGCACTTCGTCGATGTTGGCGCCCAGCCTTGCGAGCAGCGCCGCCACGTCGGCAAGCGCGCCGGGCACGTCGCGCACATCGACGCGCAGACGCGCCAGGCGGCCCGACTTCACCATGCCGCGCTCGATGATCTCGGCGAGCACCAACGGTTCGATGTTGCCGCCGCAGAGCACGAGGCCGACCTTGCGGCCGGCGAAGCGCGCCTTGTCCTTCATGATCGCTGCGAGGCCGACCGCGCCTGCACCTTCGACGACCGTCTTCTCGATCTCGAGCAGCATCAGGATCGCCTGCTCGATGTCGTCTTCGGAGACCAGGATGACGTCGTCGACGAGGGCGCGGATCACCGGCAGCGTCAGCGCGCCGGGCGACTTGACGCCGATGCCGTCGGCGATCGTCGCCTGGCGGCTTTCGCGGTTCTCGCCATGCTTGGAATTCCATGCCGCCGGAAAGCGCTCGGTCTGCACGCCGAAGATCTCGATGCCGGGCTTCAGCGACTTGGCCGCGGTGGCGATGCCGGCGATCAGGCCGCCGCCGCCGATGGCGATGACCAGCGTGTCGATGTCCGGCTGCTGGGCCAGCATCTCGAGGCCGATCGTGCCCTGACCGGCGATGACGGCAGGGTCGTCATAAGGATGGACGACGGTGAGGCCACGCTCGGCAGCGAGCTTCAGGCCGATGGCGCGCGCGTCGTCGAACGTATCGCCTTCGAGAACGACTTCGGCGCCGAAGCCCCTCGTGTTCTCGACTTTCACCGACGAGGCGAAGCGTGGCATGACGATGGTCGCCGCCAGGCCCATGCGCTGCGCGTGATAGGCGACCGCCTGCGCATGGTTGCCGGCCGAGACGGCGAGCACGCCCTTGGCACGTTCTTCGCTGGTGAGCTGCGCCATCTTGTTGAGCGCGCCGCGTTCCTTGAACGAGGCCGTGAACTGCAGGTTCTCGAACTTCAGGAAGACTTCGCAGCCGCAGATCGTCGAGAGCGTGCGCGAATGCAGGCACGGCGTGTCGCCGATCTCGCCGCGCAAGCGATCGGCAGCAGCGCGAATGGCGTCGATGGACAGGGCCGATGCGTCGTTCATGCGACCATTCTCGCGCGGCGCGAGCCGAACATCGAAGCATCAGGAGTTCCGAATGTCCTTTCCCTATGCGCGTTCTTGCGCATGCGTTGCAGCCCTGGCGCCCGCTATCGCGCTGGCCCAGGCACAGGCCACTGTCAAGCCCGACGGGGAGTTCCGATACGCGCTCGGCGCCGGTGCCAGCTATTCGTCGGGAAACACCAGCGCGGCCAGCGCCAACGTCGCTGCCGACGGAGTGCGCGCCACGGACGACAACAAATGGGTCTTCGGCGGCAAGGCGCTGTGGTCGCGCTCCGAGGGCTCGACCACGGCATCGAACGTGGCGCTCAACACGCAGTACGACCAGAACTTCACCCCGCTCTGGTTCGGCTTCGGCAGCGGCGACTACCTGCACGACCAGTTCGCCAACATCTCCGCCCGTTATGCGGCG
The DNA here is from genome assembly GCA_039933535.1 of Caldimonas sp. Classification (GTDB taxonomy): domain Bacteria; phylum Pseudomonadota; class Gammaproteobacteria; order Burkholderiales; family Burkholderiaceae_C; genus Schlegelella_A. Next base: position 8,267 of record JBDTNU010000133.1, read on the forward strand.
CATGTCGGCGTCGGCCGCCACATGGTCAAGTCGGACTCGCTGACCTTCGATCTCTCGGCGGGCATCGGCTACACCGAGGACCGCTACCTCGATCCGGCCGACATTCGCGGCGAGCTGCGGGACAACTTCGGCCGCGCCGAACTCGTCCTTGCCGAGGAGACGAGCTACAAGTGGACGCCGAGCACGTCGCTGCACCAGAAGCTCTCGTTCTATCCGGCCATCTCGAACAGCGGCGGTTTTCGCGGCGTGTTCGACAGCGGCCTGGCCGTCGCGATGACGCCCACGCTCAACCTCACGGTCGGCTTCACCTATCGCTACAACAGCGATCCCGGCACCGGCTTCAAGAGGGGCGACACGCTGTTCGTGACAGGCATCGCGATGAAGTTCGATTGAAGGCGACGTACTAGCCGACGCGCACGACCTTGAGCATGTTGGTGCCGCCCGGGTGGCCCATCGGCTCGCCGCAGGTGATGCCGTAGGTGTCGCCCGGCTTCAGCACGCCGGCCTCGATCAGCAGCTCTTCGGCATGACGCAGCGCTTCGTCGCGATCGGTGAAGCTCGGCATCAGCAAGGGCGTGACGTTGCGATACATCGCCATCCGCCGCTGGCTCCTGATCTGCGAGGTGATGCCGAAGATCGGCACGTGGATCTTGTGCCGGCTCATCCACAGTGCCGTCGAGCCCGACTCGGTGAGCGCCAGGATCGCCTTGCAGCCGAGGTGATAGGCGGTGAAGAGCGCGGCCATCGCGATCGACTGGTCGATCCGGCCGAAGGTCTTGTTGGTGAAGCCGGCGTCGAGCG
>JBDTNU010000134.1:0-8940 GCA_039933535.1 Caldimonas sp.
GCTGGGCCGACCTCGATCCGCTCAAGCGCACCGAGCGGCCGAAGATTCCCGAGCTGGAGCCTGCGTTCTACGACCTCACCGAGGCCGACATGGACATGGTGTTCAGCGCGACGAACACCTATTTCACGACCGCCGAGCACATGACCCTGCGCGAAATCGCGCAGGCCTTGCGCGAGACGTATTGCGGCACGGTCGGCGCCGAGTACATGCATATCACCGAGCCGACAGAAAAGCGCTGGTGGCAGCAACGACTCGAGTCGATTCGCTCCAAGCCGAATTTCAGCGCCGAAGAGAAGATCCACATCCTCGACCGGCTGACTGCCGCCGAGGGACTCGAGCGCTACCTTCACACCAAGTACGTCGGCCAGAAGCGCTTCTCGCTCGAAGGCGGCGAGAGCTTCATCGCCTCGATGGACGAGTTCGTGCAGCGCGGCGGCGAAAAGGGCGTGCAGGAGATCGTGATCGGCATGGCGCATCGAGGCCGCCTCAACGTGCTGGTCAACACGCTGGGCAAGATGCCCAAGGACATGTTCGCCGAGTTCGACCATACGGCGCCCGAGAACCTGCCTTCCGGCGACGTGAAGTACCACCAGGGCTTCTCGAGCGACATCACCACCGGCGGCGGCCCGGTCCACCTGAGCCTGTCGTTCAACCCTTCTCACCTCGAGATCGTCAACCCGGTCGTCGAAGGCTCGGTCAAGGCGCGGCTCGACCGTCGCGGCGACCACGAGGGCGACACGGTGCTGCCGGTCATCGTCCACGGCGACGCGGCCTTCGCCGGCCAGGGTGTCGTGATGGAGACGCTGGCCTTGGCGCAGACACGCGGCTACTACACGGGGGGCACGGTCCACGTCGTCATCAACAACCAGATCGGCTTCACGACCTCGGATCCGCGCGACTCGCGCTCGACGCTCTATTGCACAGACGTGGTCAAGATGATCGAGGCACCCGTCCTTCATGTGAACGGCGACGACCCCGAGGCGGTGGTCCTGTGCAGCCAGATCGCGCTCGACTACCGGCAGGAGTTCAACAAGGACGTCGTCGTCGACATCGTCTGCTTCCGCAAGCTCGGCCACAACGAGCAGGACACGCCGGCCATGACGCAGCCGCTGATGTACAAGAAGATCGCGGCTCATCCGGGAACGCGCAAGATCTACGGCGACAAGCTGGTCGCGCAGGGTGTGTTGCAGGCCGACGGGCCCGACGCGATGGTCAAGGCCACGCGCGCCGCGCTCGACGCCGGCAAGAGCAGCTACGACCCGGTGCTGACAAACTACAAGAGCAAGTACGCCGTCGACTGGTCGCCTTTCCTGAACCGGAAGTGGACCGATGCGGCCGACACCGCTCTGCCGGTCGCCGAGATCAAGCGCCTGGCCGAGCGCATCACCACCGTGCCGTCGAACTTCAAGGTCCATCCGCTGGTCGAGAAGGTGCTGGCCGACCGCGCCGCGATGGGCAAGGGCGAGTTGCGCGTCGACTGGGGCATGGGCGAGCACCTCGCCTTCGCGTCGCTGGTGGCGAGCGGCTATGCGGTGCGCCTGTCGGGCGAGGACTCGGCGCGCGGCACCTTCACGCACCGGCACGCAGTGCTCCACGACCAGAACCGCGAGCGCTGGGACGAGGGCACCTATACGCCGCTGCAGCACGTCGCCGACGGCCAGGCGCCGTTCGTCGTCATCGACTCCCTGCTCTCCGAGGAGGCGGTGCTCGGCTTCGAGTACGGCTATGCCAGCGCCGAGCCGAACACGCTCGTCATCTGGGAGGCGCAGTTCGGCGACTTCGCCAACGGCGCGCAGGTCGTCATCGACCAGTTCATCGCTTCAGGAGAAGTGAAATGGGGCCGCGCCAACGGCCTGACGCTGATGCTGCCGCACGGCTACGAAGGGCAGGGCCCCGAGCACTCGTCGGCACGGCTCGAGCGCTTCATGCAGCTCTCGGCCGACAACAACATGCAGGTCGTGCAACCGACCTCGGCGAGCCAGATCTTTCACGTGTTGCGCCGGCAGATGGTGCGGATGTTCAGAAAGCCTCTGATCATCATGACGCCCAAGTCGCTGCTGCGCGCCAAGGACGCCTCTTCGCCGCTCTCCGATTTCACCAAGGGCGAGTTCAAGACGGTGATCGGCGAGCAGAGCGCCGAGCTGAACGCGGAGCGCGTCAAGCGCATCATCGCCTGCTCGGGCAAGGTCTACTACGATCTGGTGCGCGCGCGCAGCGAGCGCAAGAACGCCGACGTCGCGATCATCCGGGTGGAGCAGCTCTACCCGTTCCCGCACAAGGCCTTTGCCGCCGAGCTCAAGAAGTACCCGAACCTTGCCGAAGTCGTCTGGTGCCAGGACGAGCCGCAGAACCAGGGCGCGTGGTTCTTCGTCCAGCACTACATCCACGAGAACATGAGCGACGGCCAGCGCCTCGGCTACGCGGGCCGTGCGCCTTCGTCGTCGCCAGCGGTGGGCTACGCGCATCTGCACCAGGAGCAGCTGAAGGCCTTGCTCGAGCAGGCGTTCGCCAAGCTCAAGGGCTTCGTCCTGACCAAATAAGAAGGCAAAGAAATGGCATTGATCGAAGTCAAGGTTCCGCAACTGTCGGAATCGGTTGCGGAAGCGACGCTTCTGCAGTGGAAGAAGAAGCCGGGCCAGGCAGTAGAGATGGACGAGATCCTGATCGAGATCGAGACCGACAAGGTCGTCCTCGAAGTGCCGGCACCAGCCGCGGGCGTACTCGCCCAGGTGATCAAGAATGACGGCGACAGCTGCATCGGCGAAGAAGTGATCGCCAAGATCGACACCGAGGGCCAGGAAGCGGTCTCGGGCGCGATGCAGATCCGCAGCGTTCCGGAGGCCGAGCCGGCACCGGGCGAAACGCCAGGCGTTTCTGCAGAAGTTGCGGCGCTTGCCCAGACCAGGAGCGAGGTGGCGATGCCCGCCGCCGCCAAGCTGATGGCCGAGCTCGACTTGCCGGTCGGTTCGGTGCAAGGCACCGGGCGGGGCGGCCGCGTGACCAAGGGTGACGTGCTCGAAGCGATCGACAGCGGTGCGGCCAAGCCCGCGCCGGCAGCGCCGGTCGTGCCTGCAGCGGCCCCCATCGCACCGCCAGCGAAGCCTGCCCCAGCGACGCGAGCCGACGCGCCCGCGCCAACGCTGCCCAAGCCGCTGCCGGCGGTTGCCGCGCGCTCGGGCGTCAACTACGGCGATCGTCCGGAGCAACGGGTGCCGATGAGCCGGCTGCGCGCCCGCGTGGCCGAGCGGCTGCTGCAGTCGCAGGCGACCGCCGCGATCCTGACCACGTTCAACGAAGTGAACATGGCGCCGGTGATCGAGATGAGAAAGCGCTTCCAGGAGAAGTTCGAGAAGGAGCACGGCGTCAAGATCGGCTTCATGAGCTTCTTCGTGAAGGCCGCGGTGGCCGCGCTCAAGAAGTACCCGATCATCAACGCCTCCGTCGACGGCAACGACATCGTCTATCACGGCTACTTCGACATCGGCATCGCCGTCGGCTCGCCGCGCGGCCTGGTCGTGCCGATCCTGCGCAATGCCGACCAGATGAGCTTTGCCGACATCGAGAAGAAGATCGCCGAGTTCGGCAAGAAGGCCGCGGACGGCAAGCTCTCGCTCGACGACCTGACCGGCGGAACGTTCTCGATCTCCAACGGCGGCGTGTTCGGCTCGATGCTCTCGACACCGATCATCAACCCGCCGCAGTCGGCGATCCTCGGCGTGCATGCGACCAAGGACCGAGCGGTCGTCGAGAACGGGCAGATCGTGATCCGGCCGATGAACTATCTTGCAATGTCGTACGACCACCGCATCATCGACGGCCGCGAAGCCGTGCTGGGCCTGGTCGCGATGAAGGACGCGCTGGAAGATCCTGCCCGTCTGCTCTTCGACATCTGACATGGCGACTTCGAACAGCTTCGACGTCGTCGTCCTCGGCGCCGGCCCGGGCGGCTACATCGCCGCGATCCGCGCCGCGCAACTCGGCTTTTCGACCGCCTGCATCGACGAGTGGAAGAACGACAAGGGCGGTCCGGCGCCGGGCGGCACCTGCACCAACATCGGCTGCATCCCGTCGAAGGCGCTGTTGCAATCCTCCGAGAACTTCGAGGACGCCGGCCATCATTTCGCCGACCACGGCATCGGCCTGTCGAACCTGACCATCGACGTGCCGAAGATGATGGCGCGCAAGCGAACCGTCGTGAAGCAGAACAACGACGGCATCCTCTATCTCTTCAAGAAGAACAAGATCCAGTTCTTCCATGGTCGCGGCTCGTTCGTGAAGAAGGGCGAGGGCGGCTGGGAGGTCGCGGTGGCGGGCGCCAAACCCGACACCTTGCTGGCCAAGCACGTCATCGTCGCGACCGGATCGAATCCGCGCGCCTTGCCCGGTGCCGCGTTCGACGAGAAGGCGATCCTGTCGAACGACGGCGCGTTGGCGGTCGACCATGTCCCGAAAACGCTGGGTATCGTCGGCTCGGGCGTCATCGGCCTCGAGATGGGCTCGGTCTGGCGGCGGCTCGGTGCCGACGTGACGATCCTGGAGGCTCTGCCCACCTTCCTGGGCGCAGTCGATGGCCAGATCGCCGCCGAAGCGCACAAGGCGTTCACGCGGCAGGGGCTCAAGGTCATCCTCGGCGTCAAGATCAGTGCTGTCGCGTCGGGCACCGAAGGCGTGTCGGTGAGCTACACCGACGCGGTAGGCACTGCGCAGACCCTGGCCTGCGAGAAGCTGATCGTCTCGATCGGCCGCGTGCCGAACACGATAGGCCTGAATGCGGAAAGCGTCGGCCTCGCGCTCGACGAGCGTGGATTCGTGACGGTCGACGGCGATTGCAAGACCAACCTCGAAAACGTCTGGGCGATCGGCGACGTCGTGCGCGGGCCGATGCTCGCGCACAAAGCGGAAGAGGAGGGCGTGGCCGTCGCCGAGCGCATCGCCGGGCAAAAGCCCCATGTCGACTTCAACACCGTGCCCTGGGTGATCTACACGAGCCCCGAGATCGCCTGGGTCGGCCAGACCGAGCAGCAACTCAAGGCGGCGGGCCGGGAGTACCGGGCCGGCAGCTTTCCTTTCATGGCCAACGGCCGAGCCCGCGCCCTCGGCGACACGACGGGACTGGTCAAGGTAATCGCGGACGCCAAGACCGACGAGATCCTGGGCGTGCACATGATCGGCCCGATGGTGTCGGAGCTGATCGCTGAAGCGGCCGTCGCAATGGAATTTCGCGCCTCGGCCGAAGACATCGGCCGGATCTGCCACGCCCATCCGAGCCTGAGCGAAGCGACCAAGGAAGCGGCGCTCGCGGTCGACAAGCGCGCGCTGAACTTCTGAGTGGGCGTCCGCGAACTCTACGAGGCAACGCTCGCCGAACGCGGCTACCGCTCCGATCCCGCACAGCTGCACGCCGTCGACGCGCTCGAGCGTTGCGAGAACGAGTGGTCCGACTACAAGGCGCGGCGCAACAATGCGATCACCAAGCTGATCGCCCGGCCGCCGATCCCGCGCGGCGTATACCTGTGGGGAGGTGTCGGACGCGGCAAGAGCTTTCTCATGGACTGCTTCTTCAATTCGGTTCCCCTGCAACGCAAGACCCGCCTGCACTTCCACGAGTTCATGCGCGAGGTGCACCGCGAGCTCGCCGACCTGCACGGCACTGTCGATCCCTTGCAGAAGCTCGGCAAGGAAATGGCGCGGCGCTTCCGGTTGATCTGCCTTGATGAGTTCCATGTCGCCGACATCACGGACGCGATGATCCTGCACCGGCTGCTCGAATCGCTGTTCGAGAATCGCGCCAGCATCGTCACCACCTCGAACTTTCCGCCCGACGGGCTCTATCCGAACGGCCTGCATCGCGACCGGATCCTGCCGGCGATCGAGCTGCTCAAGGACAAGCTCGAGGTCATCGGCGTCGACAACGGCGTCGACTACCGACAATCGACCCTGATGGACGTCGAGCTCTATCACACGCCGCTCGGCCCCGAGGCCGACGCCGCCATGAACGAAGCCTTCGAGCGGCTCGCCGAGGCCAAGGACGAGAGCCCGATCCTGAAGATCGAGCATCGCGAGATCCGGGCACGGCGACGCGCCGGCGGCGTGGTCTGGTTCGACTTCCGGGAGCTGTGCGGCGGGCCGCGCTCGCAGAACGACTACCTCGAGCTTGCGACCCAGTTCCATACGCTGCTGCTCTCGGGCGTGCCGCAGATGTCGCCGAGGCTGGCGTCGGAAGCGCGCCGCTTCACCTGGCTCGTCGACGTGCTCTACGATCGGCGCGTCAAGCTGATCGTTTCCGCCGCGGTCGAGCCCGAAGCCCTGTACACCGAGGGCCCGCTCGTCCACGAGTTTCCGAGAACCGTCTCGCGCTTGCGCGAAATGCGCTCCGCGGAGTTTCTTGCCGAGGCCAAGCGGATGGTCGATACCTCCCTCACATGAGACCGACGACGATGAGGCCGTCTCGATTCGCATCTCGCGGCCGCGCGATCCTGGCGGCGATCGTTGTCGCCGTGGCCGCTTCGAGTCCGGCCTTCGCGGCCGATGCGATCGCTGCAGCGACGTCGGGCCAGGCCGCTTCGTCGGCCGGCACGCCGCTCATCAGCGAGCGCCAACGGATCGCCAGCGAGAGGGCTGCCGCGCTGGCCCGCTATGCGAGCCGCGAGCGCGAATGCAAGACCCGTTTCATCGTCACCTCTTGCATCGACGATGCGAAGAGTGAACGGCGCGAGGCGCTCGACAAGCTGCGCGCGCGCCAGCTCGGCGCCGACGAGGTGCGGCGCCGCGAGCGCGCGGCGGAGCGGCAATCGGAGCTTGCCGAGAAGGCGGCCGAAGACGCCAGGCTCGAAAGCGCGCGTGCTGCCCGTGGCGCCGCGGCAGCGGCTTCCGGCGTGGCGTCGCAGGGCTCACGCATGAGGATTCCGTCGCCGCGTCGCCCGGCAGCACCGGAGCGCGCGGTCCGTGGCGCCAGTGCTCCGGCACCACGCTTGCATGCGCCGGAAAAGGCGTTGGGCGTGAGCCCGGTTCCGCGCGAATCCGCAGCCGTGCGGCACGAGCGGGAAGAACGAAGTCGTGCAGCGTTCCAGGCCCGGCAGGACAAGGCGGCCGAGCATCGCGAGGATTCCACGACCGCGACTGTCAGGCGCATGGCCTCGAAGTCGCCGGCCGCTGCCTTGCCCGCGCCGAGCACCGCATCGGCGACGATGCCGCGGTAGCACACGACAAGAACAGACCCTTGTCGGGCCTCCGACGGCGCGGGGCGTCTCAGCCCAGCGGCTCGACGCGGACCAGCGCGAGAGACAGGTTGTCGCCCGATCCGCGCGCGCGCTGTCGCGCCTTGCCGACCAACATCTCGGTTGCTTCGCGCGGCGGCAAGGCGTGGACGATCGCACCGAGCTCGCGTGGCGTGAAGTAGTGCCACAGGCCGTCGCTGCAGGAAAGAATGCTGTCGCCGATCTCGAGCTTGTCGATGTGCTTCTGCGAAAGCGGCGGGTCCTGGAACGTGCCGAGGCAGCCGGTCAGCAGGTTCGACTGCGGATGGCTGTTCGCTTCCTCTTCGCTGATCTGGCCCTCCTCGACGAGTCGCTGCACATAGGAGTGATCGATCGAGCGGCTCACCATTTCGGCTGCCCGGAAGTGATAGATCCGCGAATCCCCGGCATGGACGAAGTCGCATTCGCGCGTCGGGCTGATGAGGAAGGCGGCGATCGTGCTGTGCGGCTCCTCTTCGGAGGTGATCGCGGTGAGCTTGATCATCAGGTGGGCTTCGAGCACGAGCTGCTTGAGCGCCTCGGTCGGGTCGTCGCGGGCCGGCGAGAAGCGCTCGAACAGTTGCTGCGCGGTCAGGATGACCTGGTCGGCGGCCTTGCGTCCGCCGCTCTTGCCGCCCATGCCGTCGGCGAGCACGCCCATCACGCAGCCAGGCACCCGGCCGTGCGGGAGAACCTGAACCTGGTCTTGCTGGTAGGCCCGGTCGCCGCGATGCAAGCCCGTTGTCGCGGATAGTCGGTAGCCCAAGCTCGAGGTCGCCATGACAGAAAACTATAATCGGTTTGACCTTCATCAAAAGGCCCAATAGCGCGAACTAGTCGCGTGTCCAAGGGCGTCAATGGACGACAACCTGCACTCCCTGCCCCGCCGCCTGATCGAATTGCGGATAGAGCATGCGGACCTCGACAATCTCATCGATCGCGCGACCGTGGATGCGGGCGGCGACGAGTTGTCGCTGCGTCGATTGAAGAAGCGTCGCCTGCTGCTGCGCGACCGGATGGCGCGTATCGAAGCCGAGCTCGAGCCGCAGCAGCCGGCATGAGGACGCCGGCCGCCCCGAAGGCGAATACCGGGGTGCGTGTCACGAAAGTGCTGCGGTGAGCCTTGCCGGCCGCGCGGCACAGGCCGGTGCAAGCTCGAGCACGTTGCAGCAGGCCGTCGTCGCAGCGCTCGCCAATGGGGGCGCGCTCGCTGCTGCCGATCCCAATCACGTCGAGCGGCAAGAGCAACTCGAGATGGCCAGTGCCGTCGCGGCCGCGATCGACGCGCGTTCGCCGCTCGTGGTCGAGGCCGGCACGGGCGTCGGCAAGACCTACGCCTATCTCGTGCCGGCCCTGCTGTCGGGCGCGCGCACGCTGCTCAGCACGGCGACCAAGACGCTGCAGGATCAGTTGTTCCTGCGTGACCTGCCAAGGCTTCGCACCGCGCTCGGCGTGCCGGTGACGATCGCCTTGCTCAAGGGCCGATCGAGCTACCTGTGCTCGCATCGGCTCGGCCTGGCACGTCAGGAAGGCCAGCTTCCCGACCGCTTCGCCGTACGCGCTCTGGCCCGCATCGAGGCCTGGGCCCAGACGACGGCAAGCGGCGACCTGGCCGAGCTGGAGGGCCTGGACGAGCGGAGCAGCGTGATCCCGCTGGTCACCTCGTCGCGCGAGAACTGCCTCGGCAGCGACTGCCCGCAGTTCA
>JBDTNU010000135.1:0-8921 GCA_039933535.1 Caldimonas sp.
CACTTCTACGCGTATGCGCCGAGCAAGATCGAATACGCCATCGATCGCTACGCGATGGAGGTCAAGCGCCAGCTCGACGTGCTCGACCGGCGCCTGGCCGAGAGCCGGTATCTGGCGGGCGACGAATACAGCATCGCCGACATGTCGGTGTGGCCCTGGTACGGCACCCTCGTCAAAGGCCAGCTCTACGAAGCGGGCGAGTTCCTGCAGGTTCAGGACTACGCCAACGTTCTGCGCTGGACCGACCAGATCGCGCAACGCCAGGCCGTCAAGCGCGGCCGCATGGTCAACCGCACTTGGGGGCAGCCGGCGAGCCAACTCCACGAGCGCCATGAGGCCGGCGACTTCGACACCGGAACCCAGGACAAGGTGGCTGCGCCCGAGTGAGCCAGTCGCCTCGAACACGGAGCTGTCGACCATGATCACCCTCTACGACTGCGCCACGGCGCCGAGCCCGCGCCGCGCCCGCATCCTGCTCGCCGAGAAGGGCGTCGTGCACGAGACGGTGCAGGTGGACCTGAGGAATGGCGAGCAGCTGAGCGAGGCCTACCGACAGCTGAATCCGCAATGCACCGTGCCCGCGCTGCGCATCGAGGAAGGGCTGCTGCTGACCGACAACGCGGCCATCACGGCCTACCTCGAGGCGCGCTACCCGGAACCACCGCTGCTGGGCAGCACGGCGCAGGAAAAGGCCGAGGTGGCGAGCTGGAACTGGCGCGTTGAATTCGAAGGCCTGCTGGCGATCGCCGAAGCGATGCGCAACAGCGCACCAGCCCTGGCCAATCGGGCGCTGGCGGGTCCGGTGGACTACCCGCAAATCCCGGAGCTGGCGCAGCGCGGACTGGCGCGGGTGCAGCAGTTCTTCATCACGCTGAACGACCGCCTGGCCGGCCGCGACTTCATCGCCACGGATCGCTTGAGCGTGGCCGACATCACCGCCGTGGTGGCGGTCGACTTCGCCCGCGTGGTGAAGGTCAAGGCGGGCGAGCAGCACCCGCATCTGTTGCGCTGGCGCGCGGCGATGGCGCTGCGGCCGGCGATGTCGCTCTAGGTCGTCGTCGTCATCGCGCGGCGAACTCCAGGATCGCCTGGATGACGGGTGCGCCGTCGCCGCACCACCAGAAGTGATCGATGCCTTCGAGCGGCTGCCAGACTGCGCCGGGGATGTTCTGCGCAAGGTGCTCGCCCGCCTCGAAACGAACCGCTCGATCGCCGCGGCGATGCATCACCAGCGTCGGCACGCCGATGCGGGCCAGATCGGCACGCATGTCGGCGTCGCGCAGGCCGCCGAGTATCGTTTCGAGTCCACCGGGCGATGCCGCGTGCCGCACGAGACGGGCCCACCAGGCGCGCAACGCGGGATCGTCCTTCTCGCTCGGGGCAAACGTCTCGATGCCCACCGGTCCGCCCCATCCGGCAACGAGTCGCTGCAGCCAGACGTCGTAGGCGGGTGCGGGCAACGCCCAGGGGTAGTCGGGCGCTGCGGAGCCGCGCGCCAGCGATCCGAAGAGGCATAGCCCCTGGACGCGATCCGGACGATCGACGGCGAGGCGCATCGCGCCCAGTCCGCCCTCGGACGACCCGAAGAGCCATGCACGCGGCACGCCCGCATGATCGAGGATCGCGGCGATGTCGGCCGCGATGGCGGCCGGCGTGCTCGTGGCGCGCAAACGCTCGGACAAGCCGACGCCGCGCCGGTCGAACATGATCACCTGGAAGCGATCGGCCAACGCCTCGACAAGGGCGCGAAGAGGCGGATGCTCCAGCGCGATCTCGATATGACAGACGAAGCCGGGGGCGATCACGAGGGTTTGTTCGCCCGCCCCGAGCTTCGTGTACGCGACGGCGCCAAGGCCGCTTTCGGCGAAGCGAACGCTCGGCCGCTCGACCCGGTTCGACGACAACCGCTTCAGATCGTCCGTCATGCGCAGGTATGCCCGCTCGGTGTGCGGTCCTGGCCGAATGCCGAACTCAGCGCGCAGGACTTCCGCGCAGCGCGTGTAGCTGGCCTCGAGACCGGCGCTGTGCCCCTGGAGGGCGTGCAGCTGCATCAGCAGCACGTAGCTCGGTTCGCGGTACGCATCGAGCGCAATCAGCACTTCGGCGAGATCCAGCGCTGACGCAAACTCGCCACGCCTGCCGAGCGCGTCGATCAGGCGTTCGAGCAGGCGCGCCAACAGGTGTTCGTGCTCGATCGAGGCCGCCTTGAGCCAGTCGTCGAAGATCCCGGATCCGAAGGCGATGCCTTGCATCAATGGTCGGCGCGCCCGCACGACCCATTCACGCGCCTCGATCAGCTTGCTCTCGTCGAACGACTCCGCAGCGACCGCGCGGCGGGCGAAATCCGCGAACCGGAGTGCGTCTGTCTCGACGGTCTGTGCGACGAGCGCGAGGCAATCGTTGCCGGACGACAGCACCCTGCTCGAAATCGTGTCTTCGATCGTGTAGACCAGTCTGCGCAGTCGCGTGCGACCGCGTGTTTCGTCGACATCCGGCCAGAGCATCGCTGCCAGATGGGCCCGTGGCACCGGTCCCGCGTTGAAGGCCAGATAGGCAAGCAGCGCGGCCGCGCGCTTCAGCGGCAGTCGTGCTTCACGTCCCTGCACGACCGTGCCGGGCACGCCGAAGACCCGCAGTTCCAGCGCCGGCAATGGGGAGCGCGACAGCATCCGGCGTTTATAGCCGGGCACGCCTCCGTTGCACAGGGACGCTGAAGGGACGCCCGCTTCCTATCGTTCGGCGCAGCGCTCTCCCTTTCGATCGATCCGTGGGGCGTCACTCTGCATTGCACAAGGAGGTCTTCATGCGCGGACTGCTTTCGTTTCTCTATGGCGTGGCCGCCTACGTGGCCGGCGTCGCCATCCTGCTGTACTTCATCGGCTTCAGCGGCAACCTGCTCGTGCCGAAGTCGGTCGATGTCGGCGGCAGCGCACCCTGGCTCGAAGCCCTGTGCATCGACCTGCTCCTGCTGGCCCTGTTCGGCGTTCAGCACAGCGTCATGGCGCGGCGCGGATTCAAGCGCTGGTCGGCACGCGTCGTTCCGCCAGCCGTGGAGCGCAGCACCTTTCTCGTGGCCACGTGCGTCGTGCTGGCGGTGATGTTCCGCTTCTGGGTTCCGATCGAGGCGCCGATCGTGTGGCAGGTCGAATACGACGCCGCCGTCGCTCTGCTCTGGGGTCTGTTCGGGCTCGGATGGTTGGTGATGCTGGTCAGCACGTATCTCATCAACCACTTCGAGCTGTTCGGACTGCAGCAGGTCTTTGCACGCCTGACGCAGCGTGCCCTGCCCGAAGCCCGGTTCAGCACGCCACTGCTCTACCGCTACGTGCGCCACCCGCTTTATGTGGGTCTGCTGCTGAGCCTGTGGTCGGTGCCGGTGATGTCGGCCGGGCGGCTGCTGTTCGCGCTCGGCTTCAGCGTCTACATCCTGATCGGCATCGCGTTCGAGGAGCGCGACCTGGTCCGACAGTTCGGCGAGCGTTATCGCACGTATCGCGAACAGGTCGGCATGCTGATTCCGCGCGCGCGGTCACCGAAGCGGCGGGCAAGTCACGCCGAGGAGGCGCGCTGACATGCGCGCCGTCATCTGCAGGAGCTTCAGCGGCATCGACGCCCTCGAGTTCGGCGAGCTGGCCGATCCGGTCCCCGGCCCCGGCCAGGTGCTGGTCGACGTCCACGCCGCTGCGTTGAGTTTCATGGACACGCTGATGGTGGCCGGCCGCTACCAGATGAAGCCTGCCCTGCCCTTCGTGCCGGGCAGCGACGCCGCGGGCATCGTGCTGGCGGTCGGCGACGGCGTCGAGCGCGTGCGCGTGGGCGACCGCGTGGCCAGCAGCCACTGGCATGGGGGCATGGCCGAGCGCATGTTGGCCCCCGAATCGGGCGTCACGACATTGCCTGACAGCGTGGGCTTCGAGGTCGGCTCGACCGTTCGCTACGCCTACGGCACGGCTCACTACGCGCTGGCGACCCGCGCCGGACTGCGCCCGGGCGAGACCGTGTTCGTCAGCGGTGCGGCGGGTGGCGTCGGCATGGCGGCGGTCGACGTGGCGCGCCAGATCGGCGCCACGGTCATCGCCGGTACGAGCTCGACAGCCAGGAACGAAGTGGCACGCAATCAGGGCGCGGCCCACGCCATCGACTACTCGTGCGAGCCGGTGCGCGACCGCTTGCTCGAGCTGACCCAGGGCCGTGGCGTGGACGTGTACTTCGACAACGTCGGCGGTCCCCTGTTCGGCACCGTGTCGCGGGCGATGGCCTGGGGTGGCCGGATGCTGCCGATCGGCTTCACCAGCGGCGAAATACCCAGCCTGGCCATGAACCTGCCGCTGCTGAAGAACTACAGCGTGGTGGGATGCTACTGGGGCGCCTGGGTGGAGCGGCAGCCGCAACAAAGCCGCGCCGCCGACGAGCAGCTCTTCGCTGCGGTCGGGCAAGGCCTGCTTCGGCCTCGAGTCTCGGACGTCCTGCCGATGGCCTCGTTTGCCGACGGCCTGCAGCGACTCGCACGCCGCCAGGCGACGGCGCGCATCGTCCTGCGGGTGAAGGAGAGCGCTGACGTGCTCGCATGAGCGCGCCAGGCCCCTGCGCCAGGAACTCCAGGAACCGCAGATCGTGGGCCAGATCACCGAGTTTCTGGCGAGGGGGCTCGGCTTCGGGTAGAAGGTCAGGTTACCCAGAGGACCTTCATGACTGATCTTTCCGCGTTTGCCATCACCCGCAAGTGGCCCGCCCGGCACCCCGACCGGATCCAGCTCTACTCGCTGCCCACGCCCAACGGCGTCAAGGTCTCGATCATGCTCGAGGAGACCGGCCTGCCCTACGAGCCGCACCTCGTGCGCTTCGATGCCAACGACCAGCTGACGCCGGAGTTTCTTTCGCTCAGCCCCAACAACAAGATCCCGGCGATCCTCGATCCCGACGGTCCGGGCGGCAAGCCGCTGCCGCTGTTCGAGTCCGGCGCGATCCTGATCTACCTGGCCGAGAAGTCGGGGCAGCTCATGCCGAAAGACGCCGCCGGCCGCTATCAGACTATCCAGTGGCTGATGTTCCAGATGGGCGGGATCGGCCCGATGTTCGGCCAGGTCGGCTTCTTCCACAAATTCGCCGGCAAGGACTACGAAGACAAGCGCCCGCTCGACCGCTACGTGCAGGAATCGAAGCGGCTGTTGCGGGTGCTCGATGGGCAGTTGGCCGAACGGACGTGGATCATGGGCAGCGAATACTCGATCGTCGACATCGCCACCTTTCCCTGGATCAACAACCTGATCGGCTTCTACGGTGCGGGCGAGCTGGTCGGGATCGCCGACTTCGCTCACGTCACGCGAGCGCTCCAGGCCTTTCTCGCGCGGCCCGCCGTCATCCGCGGCATGGGCATCCCGGCGCGACCCCTGCCCGCCTGAGCCGGATCGACCGGAGCGCACCATGACTCCCCTGAACCCTTCGACCGTCACCCTGCTGGTCATGCTGCCGCTGATCGGCTGGCGCATCTACGCGCGGTTTCGCCGCATGGTCGGCAGGCAGCGCCTGTCGAAGGTTCGGCCCTGGATCACGCTGGCGATCTTTCCGGCGCTGATCCTCGTGCTCGGGCTCGCGGCCATGGCGCACGTCGACCGGCTGGCATGGCTGACCGCCGGACTCGGCGTCGGCGCCCTGCTCGGCGTGTTCGGTCTCGACAAGACGCGCTTCGAGGCGACGCCACAAGGCCTGTTCTACACGCCCAACGCGCACCTCGGCATCGCGCTTTCGCTGCTGTTCGTCGGCCGCATCGCCTATCGCTTCATCGAGATCTACGCGCTCGACACCGCCGCGCCACACGACATGAACGACTTTGCGCGCAGCCCCCTCACGCTTGCGGTGTTCGGCCTGCTGGCCGGCTACTACGTCGCCTATGCGATCGGCTTGCTGCGCTGGCGATTCCGCGTGCTGCGGGCAAAGCGCAAGCGCGAGGACGCGGCCGAATGAGATCCTCGCAAAAGACGGCTGGCCGATGACGACGCCGGAGATGAACGCGCCGCGTCCCGGCGACGCCGACGGTGGCGTACGCCACGACGTGGCGACCGCGCTGCGCGAAAGCGAAGCGCGCTATCGCCTGGCGCTGACCGCGGGGCGCATGGGATCGTGGGAGACCGATCTGGTCGCGCGGACCCGAACCTGGTCGAACGAAGGCATGGCCTTGTTCGGCCTCGACCTGGTCGATGGCCTGGGCGTGGTGGGTGGCCCGGCCGACGAGTACGAAGCGGCGCTGCACGCCGAGGATCGCCACCTCGTGCAGCAATATCACGCGATTGCCGACAAGCAGGATTCGTTTCTGGCCGAGTACCGGATCGTGCGGCCGGACGGCGCCGTCCTCTGGCTTTCGGGCCGCGGCCTGGTGGTCGATCGCCAGCCCGACGGCAGAGCGCGGCGCCTGGTCAGCATCATGGCCGACGTGAGCGAGCGCAGGCTGGCGGAAGACGTGCTGCGAATCGAGCGCGAGCGGCTCGCGCTGGCGCTCAAGGCGGGGCAGATGGGTGTCTACGACTTCAACATCGCAGACGACGTCCTTTGGTGGTCGCCGCAGACCTACGGCGTGTTCGGCGTCACGCCCGACAGCTTCGAGCCAACGAGCGATTCAGTCTCGGGCCTGATCCACCCCGACGATCGCGACGCTTTCCTGCAGCGCCGCGCCGAGGCGATGGCCCAGCACCGGCCCTTCCTGCACGAATTCCGGATCGTGCGCCACGACGGCGCCCTCGCATGGATCGGACACCGTGGCCAGACCGAGTACGACGCCGCGGGCAACCCGGTGCGCAACTTCGGCATCGCCCTCGACATCACCGAGCGCAAGCTGGCCGAGCAGGCGCTGCGCGATGCCGACCGCAAGAAGGACACCTTCATCGCCACCCTCGCGCACGAGTTGCGCAATCCTCTGGCGCCGATTCGCAATGCGGTCAGCGTGTTGCGCCAGAACGGTCAGGCCGATCCTCAGGTGCTCTCCTGGTGCCGCGACGTCATCGACCGGCAGGTGGCACAGATGTCGCGCCTGCTCGAGGATCTGCTCGACGTGTCGCGCATGACCCGGGGCCAGTTCGCGTTGCGCCGCGAGCGGCTGGCTGTCGCTGGGGTGATCGAGCAGGCGATCGAGATCGCCCAGCCGCTGATCCAGGCCGCGGGCCACGTGCTGGCGGTCGAGATGCCGGCCCACGCGATCGCCCTCGAAGGCGACCTGACGCGCCTCGCGCAAGTCTTCTCGAACCTGCTCATCAATGCCGCCAAGTACACCCAACCCAAGGGCCGGATAGGCCTGGCGGTCGAAGTGTGCGGCGACGAGGTGGTGGTGAGCGTGAGCGACAGCGGTATCGGCATCGCTGCCGAACAGATGCCGCACATCTTCGAGATGTTCGGCCAGGTCGAGACGGCGCTCGACCGCTCGCAGGAAGGCCTGGGCATCGGCCTGTCGCTGGCCCGCGGCTTCGTCGAAATGCATGGCGGCCGGATCGCCGCGCACAGCGAGGGCATCGGCAAGGGCAGCGTGTTCACCGTAAGTCTCCCTCTGAGCAGACCCGCGGGCGACGCTGGCCTTGGCGATTTCGACGCCGATGCCCTGGCGCGCGCGCCGGCATCCGGCAGACGCCGCATCCTGATTGCCGACGACCTTCGCGACAGCGCCGACAGCCTGGCGCTGCTGCTCGAGACGATGGGCCACGAAGTGCATGTCGCCTACAACGGCGAGGAAGCCTTCCAGGCGATCGAAGCGCTTCGGCCCGAAGTCGCCCTGCTCGATCTCGGCATGCCGAAGATGAGCGGGTACGACGTCTGCCGGCGCATTCGAGGCCTGCCCTGGGGTCGCCGGGTGACGCTGATCGCGCAGTCCGGCTGGGGCCAGGACGAGGACCGACGGCGCACCCGCGACGCAGGCTTCGACCACCACATCGTCAAGCCGATCGATACCAAAGCGCTCGACGCGTTGCTGCGCTCGCTCGTGACAACGCCCTAGCGGCGCCGCATCGCCCGCAGGCGCCCGACCACGCCGCTCGGAAAGTAGTACACCGAGAGCACGAACAGGATGCCGAGCCAGAGCAGCCAGCGATCGGGCGAGACGATCTGCGAGAGCACCGGCACGTGCTGTACCGCCGATGCGCCGAGCTTCATCAGGTCCTGCAGATAGTTCTGGGCGAGCACCAGCAGCACGCTGCCGATCACCGCGCCGTAGATCGTACCCATGCCGCCGATCACGACGATGAGCAGCACGTCGAGCATGATCTCGAACGAGAGCGTCGTATCGGGCCCGTTGTAGCGCAGCCAGAGCGCGAGCAGCACGCCGGCGAGCGTCGCGAACAGGGCTGAGATGACGCTGGCGGTCGTGCGATAGACGACCGTGCGGTAGCCGATCGCTTCGGCGCGAAAATCGTTCTCGCGGATCGCCTGCAGCACGCGGCCGAACGGCGAGTTGACGATCCGTAGGAGCGCGAGAACGAGCACGAGCGCGATGGCGAACACGATGTAGTACGTCAGGAATCGGCCGTCGATGGCGGCACCGAGGACGGGTCCACTCGCATATTCGGTGGCCGGCCGCAAGGCTTCGGGCAGCTTGAAGGTGAGGCCGTCTTCGCCGCCGGTGAAGTCGGAAAGTTGCGACGCGAGCGTGGCGAAGGCCGAGGCGACAGCCAGCGTGATCATGGCGAAGAAGATCGCCTTCACGCGCAGGCTGAACAGGCCGATCACGAACGAGAGCACGGCCGAGAGCGCGAGCGCGCCGAGCGCACCGAGCGCGAGCGCACCCCAGGTCGGGCCGAGGCGCGTCGTCGCGATCGCGATGCCGTAGGCGCCGATGCCGAAGAACATGGTGTGCGCGAAGCTGACGATGCCGGTGTAGCCGAGCAGCAGGTCGAAGCTCGCCGCCAGGACGATGAAGACGATCACCTTGGCGGCGACGTTGA
>JBDTNU010000136.1:0-8916 GCA_039933535.1 Caldimonas sp.
AGCATTTCCCGATCGCAGCGACCTCGCCCGCTACGCAGACGCCAAAGCGAGGAGCGTGAGTTGCGCCCGGCCCAGCAGCTTTCTGAAGTCTCGGTCGAAACTAACGAGATGCTCCCCGCGTTGAGCTACAGCGGCGGCGAGCCAGGCATCCGGTATGTCATTCGCGCTGAGCTCGTGGTCGAGACACAGCTGACGAAACCGCTTCCATTCAACGCCTAGCTCTGCGAGTTGGGCACCGGGCACCAGCAACAACGCATCGACGAATCCGATCGCCTCCTCAATGCGCGTCGGCGCCTTGAAGATCTTGGGACTGGTGACCAAGCGCAGGAAACTGGCCAGCACCATCGGCATCAATGTGCAGACCAGGCCAGAGTCCGCCTCGGCAAATGTCCCTTCCAGCCAAGCGCGCGCGACGCGGTGATGCGGATGGTCGCTGCGGGCGGCAGCGACAAGTACGTTGACGTCAGGCGTCATCGTCCAATGCATTCAGCATCGCCTTGTTGCTCAGTGGATCGACACCTGCTACCAAGCCCCCTCTCCCCTTGAGCAATGGCATCGCGAGCGTTGTACGTCGGCCAGTCGTGCGTCGCGCGCGCGAAGGCGCAGATGCAAGCCCTCTTCGATCAGCCGTGTCAGGCTGGTGCGCTGGTGCGCAGCCAAGGCCTTGGCCTCGGTCGATCGGCGCTTCACAGCGTCCCGCACAACTGGCCAGAACGTAGCTCGATTTGGCTACGTTCAGAATAAGCGGCTAGGCGTTGCCAGCCTGCTTGCCGCGTCGACCTACGGACTAAGAGTCGGTGTTGCTTTGGAGGCAGGCCCTTCCGTGCGAACCTGAAACGAGCGGCGGATAGACGTTGCCGCCTCGCTCTGCGACCTGCAGGGCGTTCCCCCACAAAGCCATCAGCGCAATACGTTTGTCGAGCCGCTGGCCACGGTCGTACGCGAGCGCCACATCGCTGGATCACGGATCGGTATGGACCGTTCTCATAGGTAAAGCGCAAAAAAGAAGGGCCTCCGAAGAGGCCCTTTCAGGTATGTCTGGTGGAGCTGGGGGGAATCGAACCCCCGTCCGAAAGCCATTGCCGGGCAGATCTACGCGCTTAGCTGACTGATTTGGATTTAAGGCCCCAGGTCGCGCAGCAGCACGCTACCTTTGGCCCGATTCACTTGATTTGATCCTGCGCCGAATGACGCGACGCAAGACGAGCCCATGTGTATGACTTCGCAGTCCTTGGGTTACCCCTCAGACCCAGCCCATCGGCCAACTGTTGCGAAGCTCACCGGTTTTAAGCGGCGAGAGCGTACGTTTGATCGTTCGCAGTTACTTTGTTTCCAGTGGATTTACGAGCGAACTGGTGCTCGGCGTGCACTGTTCCGACTCCGAACCCTCGTCGAAGCCAGGTCAGCCCCAGAACGCATAGTTTAGGGCACCGGGCCGATCGGCAAGCCCCGACCATCGAAGAGCGCGAACAGCTCGCCCGGATTGTCGATGATGGCATCGGCGCCCCATGCCGCGGGCGGGTCGCCAGCGCCCAGGTAGCCCCAGGCAGCGACGACGGTGGCCATGCCGGCGGCACGACCCGCGTCCACGTCGCGCCGGTCGTCGCCGACATAGACGCAACGCGCTGGCGAAACGCCCATCCGGCGCGCAGCTTCGAGCAAGGGCGCGGGATGAGGCTTGGAATGCGGCGTCGTGTCGCCGCAGACGATCGCGCCGGCCGCGTCAGCCAGGCCCAGCGCGGCGATCAGCGGTTCGGCGAAGCGCTCCGCCTTGTTGGTGACGATGCCCCAAGGAATGGCGTCCGCGGCCAGCCTCGCCAGAAGCTGCGCGATGGCGGGAAAGACCTGCGTCTCGTTCGTCATCCGCAGCTCATAGCGGCGCAGAAACTCTTCGCGCAGCTCGATGTAGCCCTCGTCGTCCGGGCCGACGGCAAAGCCCGTCCCCACCATGCCGCGCGCGCCGGACCCGACCATCGCACGCAAGCGCTCGAAAGGCAGAGGGGCGAGACCGCGCGCCGCGCGCATGTCGTTGCATGCGCCGGCAAGATCGGGCGCACTGTCGATCAGCGTGCCGTCGAGGTCGAACAGGACTGCACCCAGGCGCGCCCGCAACACGACGCGGTTCATCCTGGCTTGCGGCAGGCGACGAGGTAGTTGACGCTCGTGTCCGAGGAGAGCCGATAGCGGCGGCTCAGCGGGTTGTATTCGAGGCCGCGCGTCGCCACCGCGTCGAGGCCAGCGCCTCGACACCAGCCCAGCAATTCGCTCGGCCGGATGAACTTCGCATATTCGTGGGTGCCTTTGGGCAGCAGCTCGAGCACGTGCTCGGCGCCGACGATAGCGAAGAGAAAGGCCTTGGCGTTGCGATTGATGGTCGAGAAGAATGCCCAGCCGCCCTGCTTGAGCAGGCGACCACAGGCAGCGACGATGGCCCCCGGATCGGGCACGTGCTCGAGCATTTCCATGCAGGTCACGACGTCGAACGATTCGGGCCCATCGGCGGCGAGCGTCTCGACCGCGACCTCGCGATATTCGACACGTGGTGTCGCAGCTTCGATGGCGTGCAACTGCGCGACCTTCAGCGCCTTGGTCGCCAGGTCGATGCCGAGAACATCGGCACCGCGTCGGGCCATCGAATCGGCCAGGATGCCGCCGCCGCAGCCGACGTCGAGGATCCGCTTGCCCTCGATCGCCGCCAGCGCATCGATCCAGTCGAGGCGAAGCGGGTTGATCTCGTGCAGCGGCCGGAAATCGCTCTCCTTGTCCCACCAGCGATGCGCGAGCTCGCTGAACTTGGCCAGCTCGGCCGGATCGGCGTTGATCATCGTGCAGATGTTAGAGCGTGGGCGAAGCGGCCAAAGAAAAAGCCCCGCACAGCGGGGCTTTTCATACCAGCGAAGCGCCTGGTTCGAAACGCCTTACTTGGCGCGCGTACCGACCACTTCGATTTCCACGCGACGGTTCTTCGCGCGGCCTTCGGCGGTCTTGTTGTCGGCGACCGGCTGCTTCTCGCCCTTGCCTTCGGTGTAGACGCGGTTCTTCTCGACGCCCTTGCTCACCAGGTAACCCTTGACGGCTTCCGAACGACGGACCGACAGGTTCTGGTTGTAGGTGTCGGAGCCAACCGAGTCGGTGTGGCCGACCGCAATGATGACTTCGAGGTTCAGGCCGCTCATCTTGCTGACCAGATCGTCGAGCTTGGCCTTGCCTTCGGGCTTGAGCACCGACTTGTCGAAGTCGAAGAAGGCGTCAGCTGCGAAGGTGACCTTCTCGCTGGTCGGTGCGGCGACGACGACCGGGGCCGCAGCCGGGGCCGCGGCCGGAGCGGGCGCCGGACGCGGAGCGGGGGCGGGCATCGGCGCGGGTGCGGGAGCCATCGGGGCAGGAGCGCCATCGCAACCAGGCAAGGCGGTCGCCGGTGTCCAGACGCCATCGCGCCAGCACAGCTCGTTGGTCCCGTTCTTCCAGGGAAGGCCGGTACCGCTCACCCAGTTATCGACTGACTGGGCAGACACGCCAGCGGCCGAAAATGCCAGAGCAGCGGTTGCAAAGAGCGACGCCACCTTGTTCAGTTTCTTCATGATTCTCCTCTCGAGGGAAAGCAAATAGTGTTTTGCGTAAACGTCCGATCCGGAATCGGAAACCACTGGCCCACCCCCGAGCGAACGGGTGCCGACCACCGACCGAGTTATTGTGCCATAGGGCTTTCGTCCGGCCTGATTTTGCCCCGGTGCAGCTCCCTGGGTCTGGCCGATGTTGCGCCGCTGCTACAGCCCCTCGCAAACTAGAATTCGTCCTACGCGCTCGGCCTTGCAGCCGGCGGACCCGCCAGACTGCAAAGCGACCCCATGACCCAATTCGCCAAGGAAACGCTGCCCATCAGCCTCGAAGAGGAGATGCGCCGTTCCTATCTCGACTACGCGATGAGCGTGATCGTCGGCCGCGCCTTGCCCGACGCACGCGACGGGCTGAAGCCGGTGCATCGCAGAGTTCTTTACGCGATGCACGAGCTCAGCAACGACTGGAACCGTCCGTACAAGAAGTCGGCGCGCATCGTCGGCGACGTCATCGGCAAATACCATCCCCACGGCGACCAGTCGGTGTACGACACGCTCGTGCGCATGGCGCAGGACTTCTCGATGCGCCACATGCTGGTCGACGGCCAGGGCAACTTCGGCTCGGTCGACGGCGACAACGCGGCGGCGATGCGCTACACCGAGATCCGCCTGGCCAAGATCGCGCACGAGATGCTGGCCGATCTCGACAAGGAAACCGTCGACTTCGGACCGAACTACGACGGCAGCGAGCACGAGCCGCTGGTCATGCCGTCGAAGCTGCCGAACCTGCTCGTCAACGGCGCTGGCGGCATCGCTGTCGGCATGGCGACGAACATTCCACCGCACAACCTGAACGAGGTCGTCGACGCCTGCCAGCACCTGCTGAAGAATCCGGAAGCGTCGATCGACGAGCTGATGGAGATCATCCCGGCGCCCGACTTCCCGACCGCCGGGATCATTCACGGCCTTGGCGGCGTGCGCGAGGGTTACCGCACGGGCCGCGGCCGCGTCGTGATGCGCGCCAAGTGCCACTTCGAGGACATCGACAAGGGCCAGCGCCAGTCGATCATCGTCGACGAGATTCCCTACCAGGTGAACAAGAAGAACCTGCTCGAGCGCATGGCCGAGCTGGTTCACGAGAAGAAGCTCGAGGGCATCAGTCACATCCAGGACGAATCCGACAAGTCGGGCATGCGCGTGGTGATCGAGCTCAAGCGCGGCGAGGTGCCCGAGGTCGTGCTCAACAACCTCTACAAGCAGACCCAGCTGCAGGACACCTTCGGCATCAACATGGTCGCGCTGATCGACGGCCAGCCGAAGCTCTGCAACCTCAAGGACCTGATCTCGATCTTCCTCGAGCACCGGCGCGAGGTCGTGACCCGGCGCACCGTGTATGCCCTCCGCAAGGCGCGCGAGCGCGGCCATGTGCTCGAAGGCCTGGCGGTCGCGCTGGCCAATATCGACGAGTTCATCGAGACGATCAAGACCTCGCCGACGCCGCCGTTCGCCAAGAGCGCGCTGATGAGCAAGAGCTGGGACTCGACGATGGTGCGCGAGATGCTCGCCCGCGTCGGCAGCGACACGGTCGGCGGACGCGACGCGTACCGGCCCGAGGGCCTGTCGCCCAACTTCGGCCTGCAGTCCGACGGCCTCTATCGCCTCTCCGACGACCAGGCTTCGGAAATCCTGCAGATGCGCCTGCAGCGCCTGACCGGGCTCGAGCAGGACAAGATCATCAGCGAGTACCGCGAGGTGATGACGCAGATCTCCGACCTGCTCGGCATCCTGGCCACGCCGGCCCGCGTGACGACCATCATTGCCGACGAGCTCGCCGCGCTGAAGGCCGAGTTCGGCCAGACCAAGCTCGGCGCACGGCGCAGCGTGATCGAGCACAACGCGCTCGACCTCGGCACCGAGGACCTGATCACGCCGACCGACATGGTCGTGACCCTTTCGCACACCGGCTACGTGAAGAGCCAGGCGCTCTCCGAATACCGGGCGCAAAAGCGCGGCGGGCGCGGCAAGCAGGCAACCCAGAACAAGGAAGACGACTGGGTCGAGCAGCTCTTCATCGCCAACACGCACGACTACATCCTCTGCTTCACGACGCTCGGCCGCGTCTACTGGCTGAAGGTGTGGGAAGTGCCGCAGGGCTCGCGCAATTCGCGCGGCCGGCCGATCGTCAACATGTTCCCGCTGCAGCCGGGCGAGAAGGTCAATGTCGTGCTGCCGCTGACCGGAGGTTTCCGCAGTTTTCCGGCAGACCATTTCATCTTCATGGCCACCGCGCAAGGCGTGGTCAAGAAGACCTCGCTCGACGAATTCAGCAACCCGCGCAAGGCCGGCATCATCGCCGTCGACCTCGACGACGGCGACTACCTGATCGGCGCGGCCCTCACCGACGGAGTGCACGACGTGATGCTGTTCAGCGACGGCGGCAAGGCCGTACGCTTCGACGAGAAAGACGTTCGCGCCGTTGGCCGCGGCGCGCGCGGCGTGCGCGGCATGGCGCTCGACGCGACCCAAAGCGTGATAGCGATGCTGGTCGCCGAAGACGAGACGCAAAGCGTGCTCACCGCCAGCGAGAACGGCTACGGCAAGCGCACCAGCATCGTCGAATACACGCGGCATGGCCGCGGCACCAAGGGAATGATCGCGATCCAGCAATCGGCGCGCAACGGCAAGGTGGTCGCCGCCACCCTTGTACGGGCGGACGACGAGATCATGCTGATCACCGACAGCGGCGTCATGGTGCGTACGCGCGTCGCCGAGATCCGCGAGCTCGGCCGGGCCACCCAGGGCGTGACCTTGATCGCGCTGGACGACGGCGCCAAGCTGATCGGCCTGCAGCGCATCGTCGAGAACGACGCCGCGGAAGACAATTCCGGCGAGCCAGCGGGCGACGCACCGGCACCCGAAGGAGAAGCCTCGTGACGCGCCTTGCCGGAATCCGACTGATCGGCGCTGTCGCATCGATCGCCTGCGCCGCGAGCGCGATGGCGCAGGGCACGACGGCGCAGGGGGCAACGGCGTCGGGCACGGCGGCGCAAGGCACGGCCAAGAAGGAGCTGGTGCAGAAGATCCTGAAGATCCAGCAAGCGGAAATCGAAGGCGTGGCGCGCAACCTGATCGAGCGCCCGGCGGCGCAGATGATGCAGGAGGCCGGGCTGGCGCTGCAGCGCCAGGTGGCTCCCGAAAAGCGTGAAGCGATGGGTCGCGCGGTGGAAGCCGAAGTGAAGAAATACGTCGACGAGGCCTATCCGCTCGTGCGCGAGCGGGCCGTGCGCCTGGCGCCATCGACGATCGGTGCTGCGCTCGAAGACAAGATGACCGAAGACGAGCTGAAGCAGCTTCTTGCCTGGCTCGAATCCCCGGTGAACAAGAAGTACCAGCAGATCGGTCCCGACGCGCGCAACGCTTTCATCCAGAAGCTGCTTGCCGATGCGCGGCCCGTGGTCGATCCCAAGGTGCAGGCGCTCGATGGCCGGATCCGCGTCATCTTCGGCGTACCACCGGCCACGGCGACCCCGCCTGCCGCTTCGGCCACGCCGCCCGCGCGGCCCGCCGCCCCGGCGGCCAGGGCCAGCGGCAAGTAAGACGGCCGCGTCGGTTCCCATGTCGACGACCGAGCCCGGCCGCGCGAGCGACCTTGCCGCCTTGCGCACGCAGATCGATGCGCTCGACCTCGAGCTGCTCGGCCTGCTCAACCGACGCGCCGAAGTGGCCCTGGCGGTTGGCGCGTTGAAGCGGGCCGAAGGGTCGGCGACATTTCGACCGGAGCGCGAAGCTGCCGTCATCGACGGACTGAAAGCGGTCAACGCCGGCCCCTTGCCGTCGGCGAGCGTGGCGCCGATCTGGCGCGAGATCATGTCGGCCTGCCGTGCCCTCGAGACACCGACCCGTGTCGCCTATCTCGGGCCGACTGGCACCTTCAGCGAGCTGGCGGCGCTCGGCTACTTCGGCTCGTCGATCGTCAAGGTGCTTTGCGCCAATGCCGACGAAGTGTTCCACGCGACCAGCGCCGGCGCCGCCGACTTCGGCGTCGTGCCGGTCGAGAACTCGAGCGAGGGCGTGGTCACGCGCTCGCTCGACCTGTTCCTCACCACGCCGCTGATCATCGTCGGCGAGACCAGCCTCTACGTTCGCCACAACCTGATGCGCCGCATCGATTCGAGCGAGGGGATCGACGCGGTGTGCGCGCATCCGCAGGCGCTGGCGCAGTGCCATGCGTGGCTCAGCCACCATCTGCCCAACGCCGAACGGCGCCCGGTGGCCAGCAATGCCGAAGGCGCGCGCCTGGCCAGCCTCGACGAACGGCTCGCCGGCATCGCCAGCGAGCGTGCCGCAAGCGAGTTCGGGCTACACGTGGTGGCCCCGGCGATCCAGGACGACGCGCACAACAGAACCCGCTTCGCGGTGGTCGCGCATCCGGCCGCGCATCCGCCTCCGAAGGCCTCGGGGCACGACTGCATCAGCCTCGTGGTCTCGGTGCCGAACCGGCCGGGCGCAGTACACGACATGCTCGTGCCGCTCAAGATGCATGGCGTGTCGATGACGCGTTTCGAGTCGCGCCCGGCCCGCTCCGGGCAGTGGGAGTACTACTTCTATGTCGACCTGCAGGGTCATCCGGACCAGCCGGAGGTCGCCGCCGCGCTGAAGGAACTGCGCGAGGTCTCTTCCTTCTTCAAGCTCCTCGGCAGCTATCCCGTCGATTCGCACTGAGCCACGAATGTTCCAGCAGCTCGGATTGATCGGTTGCGGCTTGATGGGTGGCTCGTTCGCGCTCGCCCTGAAGAAGGCCGGCCTGGTGCGGCGAGTCGTGGGCTACAGCAAGTCTCCGTCGACGACCGAAGAGGCACGTCGCCTCGGCATCATCGACATCGCCGCCGAGTCGGCGCTGCTCGCCGTCTCGGGCTCGGACATCGTGCTGCTCGCGGTGCCTGTCTCGTCGACCGAGGCGATCTTCAAGGCGATCCGCCACCTCGTCGAGCCGGGCTCGCTGATGATGGACGTGGGCTCTACCAAGCGCGACGTCGTCGACGCCGCGCGACGCGTGTTGAAGGACCGCATCGTCTCGTTCGTGCCGGCGCATCCGATTGCTGGCAAGGAAGTCGCGGGCATCGCCCACGCCGACGGGGCGTTGTTCCAGGGCCGCCAGGTCATCCTCACGCCGCTGCCCAAGACCTCGCCCGACCTGGTGCAGAAGGCCACCGACACCTGGGCCGCGCTCGGTGCCCATGTGCTGCGCATGACGCCGGAAAACCACGACGCCGCATTCGCCGCCGTCAGCCACCTGCCGCACATCCTGGCCTACGCCTACTTCAACTCGGTGTCGCGGCAACCGGCCGGGCGCGACTAC
>JBDTNU010000137.1:0-8877 GCA_039933535.1 Caldimonas sp.
CCATGCAGCGGTTGCGATGGCTCTCGAGGGCGACGATCGCGAGCAGCTCGTCGGCCCGGTAATGCACGTAGGCACCTTCGCACGCGCTCTTTCCGGGCGGAATCCAGAACAGTCGCATCAGGCCCATCACGTGGTCGATGCGCAGCGCGCCGGCCTGGCGCATGTTGGCGCGCAGGGTCTCGATGACGACGCGGTAGCCGCTGGCGCGCAGACGGTCGGGGCGCAACGGCGGCAGCCCCCAGGCCTGGCCTTGCTGGTTGAAGTCGTCGGGCGGTGCGCCGACGCTCGCCTCGAGCGCGTAGGTCGCGGCATGCGACCAGGCATCGGCGCCTGCACGATCGACCGAGACGGCGAGGTCGAGGTAGAGACCGACCGCCATGCCGCGGGCGTCGGCGTGCGCGCGAGCACGATCGAGCTGCTCCTCGGCAATCCACTGCAGGTACTCGTGGAACTCGACCTCGTCGAGGTGAGCCTCGGCAAAGCGCATGACGGTGGCGCCTTCCGGATCACGCCAGGGCTCGGGCCACACCGGCCAGCCCCAGACCGATGCGTCTTCGGCATGCAGGCGGGCCTGGATGGCTTCGAACAAGCCGAACCGGCGCAGCTCGCGGCCGCCTTCGCGCTGGAAGGAACGGAACGCATGGGCCCGCTCGCTGTTCGTACCGAGCCCATGCGAGCGAAAGTGCGCGTACAGGAGCGCGAGCACCTCGCGCTTGGCTGCGGCGACACCGACGTAGTCGACCCGCTCGGTCGCGCGCAGCCGGGCCAGCCGGGCCTGGAAGCCGCCCCAGCGAACGTGCTTTTGCGCGTGCTCGCAGTGGCGCAGCTCGGCGACGGCTTCGACGTCGATGTAGATCGGGTTCAGGTGCTGCCGCGACGACGGGCTGTAGGGGCTGATGTGGGCCGGGTTGTGGCCGAACAGCGCATGCAGCGGATTGAGGCCGACGATGCCGGCACCGCGCGCGCCCCATTGTTCGACCAGGCGCGCCAGATCGGAGAAGTCGCCGATGCCCCAGTTGTCTCCCGAGCGCAGCGCGTAGAGCTGCACGGCGGGGCCGAAGACCCGGCCGTCGCCTTCGAGGGCAGGCGGTCGCCAGCAGCGCGCCGGCGCCGCGACGATGAGCGTCGCACCGACCACGCCGTCGATGTGCAGGCGGTGGTAGCCGGCGGGCAGCGCAAGGCCCGGCGAGAGCAAGCACTCCACCGCGCCGCCTGCATCCTGCCCTTGTGCATGGCCGTCGTCCTGGTGCGCGCGCCGCGGGAGCGCATTGGCATCGCATTCACCGCGATGCACCGTGCCTCCTTCTTCCTCGAGCGACCAGGCGATGCGACTGCGCTGCATCGCCAGTGGCAAGCGCAGCGGCACCGCAGCCGCAACGTCGTCGGCCTCGACGGCAGCGACCGGCGGCAGCAACTCGCGCCAGTACGCCGCGTCGGCGTCGCGCGCCGCCTTTGCGATCTGGGCGGGACTGGAAGCGTCGATGTCGAACGATGCGAGAAGGGCGAGCAGGTTGTCGGTGGGCGCGTCGTGGCGCGCGCCCCGGATGTCGTGGTAATCGGTGGCGATGCCGAAGCGGCGGCACAACCGTTCGAGCGCGGCGCGTTCGTCAGCCACCCGCGGCCTCGAGTGAGACCCACACGCCGCCGTGGGCGAAATGTGCAGCGCCGTGCTTGATGTCGTCGGCACCGAGCCGGTAGACCGTCGCGCCCGGAGGACGATTCTCGACCGTCGTGGTATCGACGCCCACGTGCAGCCAGAGGTGCCAGCGGGACGCATCGGCGAGTGTCCATTGCACCCGCAGCAGATCGCCCTCGACGCGATGCGTCCCGCCGTGCATCCTGCCGCCCAGCCTCGGCACGAGGTGCCGGTGCCGCAGGGCGAGCAGCGTCGCAACCTGCGCCAGCCGGCGGGCGTGGACCCCACCTTCGCGCTCGCTCCAATGCAGCTTGGAGGCCTCGAAGGTCGCCGGGTCGTTCGGGTCCGGAATGCGCTCCCGAACCAGCGGATCGGCGAAGGCCGGGAAACGATCGAACTCGGCGCGCCGGCCCACCGTCACCGCCCGGGCCAGTTCGCCGCCGAAATCGCAGAAGAAGGAGAACGGCGTCGAGGCGTCGAACTCCTCGCCCATGAAGAGCATCGGCACGTGCGGGGCCAGCAGCAGGCAGGCGTACGCGCCGTCGAGCAGCGCCGGGTCGGCGAGCATGGCGATGCGTTCGCCGAAGGCCCGGTTGCCGACCTGGTCGTGCGTCTGCAGCGACGACACGAAGGCGATCGGCGGAAGCGCCGCGCTCGGCTCGCCTCGCGCCCGCCCGTCGTGAAAGGGCGACGACTCGCCCTGGTAGACGAACCCTTCGGCAAGGGCGCGGCCCAGCAACTGCAAGGGCGCGGTCGCGAACCCTACGTAGTAGCCGTCGGTCTCGCCCGTGAGCAGCACGTGGGCGGCGTGGTGGAAGTCGTCGTTCCACTGCGCCGTGCCGGCCTGTGGCACGCCTGCGCAATCGCGCGCCAGCAGCGCGGCGCTGTTCGCTTCGTTCTCGAGCACGACATGCACTTGACGATGACGGCCCGGTCCTTCGTGCAGGGCGCGGCAGATCTCGCGCACGATCGATTCGGCCGAGTCGTCGCGGATGGCATGGACCGCGTCCATGCGCAGGCCGTCGGCGTGGTACTCCTCGACCCAGTAGAGGGCGTTGTGGAGGAAGAAGTCCCGCACGTTGCGCGCGCACTCGCCGTCGAAGTTGATGGCCGCGCCCCAGGGCGTGTCATGCGCCGCATTGAAGAAGGACGGGCAGTAGGCGTGCAGGTAGTTGCCGTCGGGCCCGAAGTGGTTGTAGACCACGTCTATCAGCACCATCAGGCCGAGCGCATGGGCGGTATCGACGAAGGACTTGAGATCGTCCGGTCTGCCGAACGAGGCGTCGGGGGCGAAGGGCAGCACGCCGTCGTAGCCCCAGTTGCGGCGGCCGGGGAAATCGGCGAGCGGCATCAGTTCGATGGCCGTGACGCCGAGGTCGGCCAGTTCCTCCAGCCGCCTCGCGGCGGCGTCGAAGCTTCCTTCGGCGGTGAAGCTGCCGATGTGGAGCTCGTAGATAACCGCCTCGGCCCACGGCCGGCCGCGCCAGCCGGCGTCTCGCCACCGATATGCGGCGGGATCGATGATCTCGCTCGTGGCGTGCACGTCGTCAGGGTTCGACCGCGATGCCGGGTCGGGCACAGCGAGGCCGTCGGGGAGGCGAAAACGGTAGCGGTCGCCGCCACGGGCGCCGGCGACGTGAAGCGTGTGCCAGCCGGCCGCATTGCACTGCATCGACAGCGGCGACGGCGCGGCCGAGGCCGACTCGAGGAGCTCGAGGTCGACCCGCGCGACGCCGGGTGCCCACAAAGCGAAGCGAACGCCGCCCGCCGGCTGCACGGCGGCCCCGAATGGCATCTCGTGCGCGCTCTTCATCACATCGGTCGCGAGCGGCTCAGGAGTGCCACCGATCGACCCTGCACCGGATAGCCGGTGTCGACCCAGACCGGCGCCGCCGTGGCGTATCGGGCCGGATCGACCCCGGCCTCGCGCGCGGTGTCCAGGAGCAGTCGCCAGCCCGTGCCGAATGCCTGCGGCATGGCGATCTGCACTTCGTCCGCATCGGCATTCACGAGAAGCAGGAAATCGTCGTCGAACAGGCGCTCGCCGCGCTCACCGCGCTCGGAGATGCCATGCCCGGAGACGAGCATGGCGAGTGCGCGCAGCGTGCCCCAGTCGTCGACCTGCATCTCGTTGCCGTCCGGCCTCATCCAGCAGACGTCGCGGATGGCGTCGCCCTCGATCTCCCGGCCAGCGAAGAAGTTGCGTCGCCGGAACGACGGATGGTCGCGGCGCAGGGCGATCAGCCGGCTGACGAAGTCCATCAGCGCCTCGCGCTCCGGGGTCGGCGTCCAGTCGATCCAGCCGATCGGGTTGTCCTGGCAATAGACGTTGTTGTTGCCGTGCTGCGTGTTGCCGCGCTCGTCGCCGGCGAGCAGCATCGGCACGCCGGTCGAGAGCAGCAGCGTCGCCAGCAGGTTGCGCTTCTGCCGCTCGCGCAGCGCGTTCACGGCAGGGTCTTCGGTCGGCCCTTCGGCGCCACAATTCCACGACAGGTTGTGGTCGCTGCCGTCGCGGTTGTCCTCACCGTTGGCCTCGTTGTGCTTGTGGTCGTACGAGACAAGGTCGTGCAACGTGAAGCCGTCGTGCGCGGTGACGAAATTGATGCTCGCGTTCGGCCGCTTTCCCGACCAGCCATAGAGATCCTGCGAGCCCGTGAGGCGCTGCGCCATGTCGCCGAGGCGGCCGGGCTCGCCCTTCCAGAAGCTGCGCAGCCCGTCGCGATAGCGGTCGTTCCATTCGGCCCAGCCGGCCGGGAACTTGCCGACCTGGTAGCCGCCCAGGCCCAGATCCCAGGGCTCGGCGATCAGCTTTACGCGATTGAGCACCGGGTCCTGGCGGATCGCGTCGAAGAACCCGCCCAGGTCTTCGACCTTGCCGTCCTCGCGGGCCAGCGCCGCGGCGAGGTCGAAGCGGAAGCCGTCGACGTGCATCTCCTCGACCCAGTAGCGCAGCGAGTCCATGACCAGCTGCAGGGAACGCGGGTGTTCGAGGTTGACTGTGTTGCCGCAGCCGGTGTAGTCGTCGTAGTAGCGCGGCTGCTCGCGGTTGACGGTGTAGTAGGAGGCGTTGTCGATGCCGCGCATCGACAGCGTCGGGCCCAGCTGGTTGCCCTCGCAGGTGTGGTTGTAGACGACGTCGAGCAGCACCTCGATGCCGGCCGAGTGGAGCGCCTTGACCATCGTCTTGAACTCCTTCACCTTGCCCGACGCGCAGTAGCGCATCTCGGGGGCGAAGAAGGCGAGCGTGTTGTAGCCCCAGTAGTTACGCAGGCCCTTCTCGAGCAGCTGGCGATCGTTGACGAAGGCGTGCACCGGCAACAGCTCGACGGTCGTCACGCCGAGCCGCTTCAGGTAGTCGATCACCGGCGCGCTGCCGAGGGCGGCGTAGGTGCCGCGCAGCGGCTCGGCAACGGCAGGGTGCGTCATCGTGAAGCCCCTGACGTGCAGCTCGTAGATCACCATGTCCTGCCAGGCGACTCCCGGGCTGCGGTCGTTGCCCCAGGTGAACGCGCCTTCGAGGACGCGCGCCTTCGGCACGAACGGGGCGCTGTCGCGCCGGTCGAACGACAGGTCGGCGCGCTTGCTGCCGATCGTGTAGCCATAGAGCGCGTCGCTCCAGCGAAACGCACCGACCAGGTCCTTGGCGTACGGATCGACGAGCAGCTTGTTGGCGTTGAAGCGGTGGCCTTCCTCGGGCGCGTAGGGGCCGTGCACTCGATAGCCGTAGACCTGGCCAGGGCGTGCCTCCGGCAGATAGCAATGCCAGACGTCGTCGGTGCGCTCGCGCAACGCGATGCGCTGTCGTTCGCGGCGGCCGCCCTCGTCGAACAGGCACAACTCGACGGACTCGGCATGGCGCGAGAAGAGGGCGAAGTTGACGCCTTCGCCGTCCCAGTGGGCACCGCGCGGATAGTGCTTGCCCGGCCACACGGCGCTGATCAGATCGTTCGTTTTCATCGGCACATGACTCCGGCGGTCGGACCGCCGTCGGAGGGGGCGGCGTTGCGCCGGCGAACGCTCAGAGGTCGTCGAGCGGGTTCTTGATCTTCTTCTCCCGCGGCCACCACTGCTCGATCCGTTCTGCCGCCCAGTCCTTGCCGCCGAGCCCGAAGGCCAGCGCAAGTGCGAAGACGATGCCGCCAAGGATGACCAGGAAGCTCTGCCGCACGATGTCGCCACCGACCTTGATCTGGTCGAGTGCGATCAGGATCACGAACACCATGATCGCGTATTGCGCGAGCTTGCCGAGGAAGGCCGCGTCCTGCAGCTTGATGTTGCGGCAGTAGGCCGTCACCGTGTCTCCGACGAAGCGCGCGAAGTACGAGCCGAAGGCGATCACGAGCAAGGCGACGAACACGTTCGGCACGAACCAGACGACGCGGCCGAGCAGGTCGGTGATGTAGGTCAGCCCGAGGCCGTTGAAGGCGACCAGCAGCGCTGCCAGGATGACGAGCCAGTAGACCAGCCAGCCGAAAATGGTGGTCGTGTCGCCCTGCACGCCGCCCTGGCGCAGGAAGTTGTCGAGGCCGGCACGTTCCGTGAGGACATGGAAATTGATCGCGCGGAGCGCCCGGGTGACTGCGAAGCGGGCCACCTTGGCGATCAACCAGCCGCCGATGACGACCACCCCTGCGACCAGCAGGCGCGGCACAAAGGCGCCGATCTGGTACAGGATGGCCCGGGCAGGCTCGAGAAGAATGCTGACGCTTTCCATGGGGCGTTCCTTTCGCGGTCTCGATTCCGTCGCTCAGCGCGCCGTGTCGGCGTGGGCCAGGGCGAGGATGCCCTGCAGCGGCACCTGCGCCCAGTCGACCCGGTTGTTGAGCTCGTAGCGCAGCTCATACAAGGCTTTCTCGAGCTCGAACAGCGCGAGCAACGGCGCATCGACCGGCGCTGAGCCCGCACCCGCCGCGAGCGTGCGCGAGTAGGCGACGAGAAAGGCCTCGCGCGTGGCGGCCAGCCAGTCGTTCAGCACCGGCGCGAAGCGTTTCATCTCATCGGGGCTGTGCGCCATCCGGCGCAGCGCAGACCAGCGTGCGTAGTCGAACGAGCGCAACATGCCGGCGACGTCGCGCAATGGCGAGCTCTTTGCGCGGCGCTCCTCGAAGCTGCGCGCCGGCTCGCCTTCGAAGTCGATGATGACGAAATCGTTACCGGTGATCAGGACCTGGCCGAGGTGGAGATCGCCGTGGAAGCGGGTCTTCATCCCCTGGGCGCTACCCACGCCTTCGGTGGAGGCAACCAAACGCGCGTCGAGCCCAGCCTGCGCGGCGAGCACCGCCTCGGCGTCGGCTTTCGTCGTCGCCGGCAATTGGCCTAGCCGCTGGCGCAGAAGCGTGAAGGTCGCCGCCGCCTCTTCGCTGGCGCGCTGGTGGAATGCCGCGACGTCGGACGCCGCCAGCGGCTCGGGATCGAAGGCGTCGTCGCCGGTACGGCGCGCCAGTGCGAGATGCAGCTCGGCGATGCGCCGGCCCAGCGTTGCCATCAAGGCGAGGAAGCCGCCGTGGACCTCGTACGTCGGTCCGGCGGCCTCGGTGGCGGTGCGCAGCGTCTCGGCGAAGCGTTCGAGGTAGCCGAGCGTGTAGTCCCAGCCGTCGCCCTGGTTGGCGACGTAGCGCTGTACCAGGGCGAGCGTCATCGCCCGCCCGTCGCTGCCCGCGTATTCGAGCGCGCCGAGCACCGGCACGCAGTTCGGGAAGTGCGCCACGTCGGTGAGAAAGCGCCCCATCTCGAGCTCGGGATTCATGCCCACGCGCAGGCGCCGGTAGCCCTTGAGGAAGAGCGTCTCGTCGAAGGTGACGATGGTGTTGCTGCTGGCGGTGCCGGGCCGCGACACTGGTAGCGCGGCGACGTCGAGGCGGAGGGCGCCGAAGGCCGCGGTCGGGCGGAAATGCAGCTTGCCGCCGCCGCTTGGCGACTCGCGCCCGGCGGCGATGGCCTCGACGAGGGCGCGGCAGAAGGCCTCGTCGTAGAAGGCGTCGCCCATGACACCGACGTTGGCCTGCTGGCGCACGCGAGCCAGAGCCGCCGGCAACAGCGCGTTCACGCGTTCCTCGTCGGGTTCCTCCCAGGCGAGTGCGAGCGGCATGAAGTACGTCGATGGTTCGGCCGGGCCGTCGAGCTCGAGCAGCGGCAGCATCCAGCTCGAGCCGTTCGCCTCCCAGACCGCATGGTCGACGACACGGGCGCGCTGCACTGGCGTTCCCTTGGCAGCGTACCAGCGCTGGATCTCGACGAAGCGTGGCAGCGTGTCGGTCTCCAACTGGACGCGCATGCGCTCGGCCATGCCGATCCGCCAGGGCATCACCCGGTCACGGAAAAAGCTTGTCCAGCCGTCGAAGAGCACCAGCGTCGGCCGCTCCTGCAGGGCCACGCCCTCCTGGTGCCAGGCGGGCGCAGCGGCATCGGTGGAAAGGCGGAACCAGTAGAAGCCGTAGGACGGCAGCGTGAGCAGGTAGGGCAGCTCGCCGATCGGCGGAAACGAAGTGCGGCCCAGCATCTCGACCGGCACGCGACCCCTGTAGTCGGCCAGGTCGAGCTCCACCGGCTGGGCCGCGCGCGAGAGGTTGAAGACGCAGAGGATGACGTCGTTCTCGTGCTCGCTCAGATAGGCGAGGATCTTGCGATTGCCGGGCTTGATGAAGGTGCGCCGGCCGCGGCCGAACGCATGGCTGCTCTTCCTCACCGCCAGCATGCGCTTGGTCCAGTTGAGCAGCGAGCTCGCATCACGCGACTGGGTCTCGACGTTGAGCGCCTCGAAGCCGTACATCGCGTCCATGATCGGCTGCAGGTACAGGCTCTGCGGGTCGGCGCGCGAGAAGCCGGCGTTGCGGTCGGGGCTCCACTGCATCGGCGTGCGCACGCCGTTGCGGTCGCCGACGAAGACGTTGTCGCCCATGCCGATCTCGTCGCCGTAGTAGATGATCGGCGAGCCGGGCATCGACAGCAGCATGCCGTTCATCAGCTTGACGCGGTCGATGTCGTTTTCCATCAGCGGCGCGAGCCGCCGGCGGATGCCGAGGTTGATGCGGGCACGCTTGTCGGCGGCATACATGCTGTACATGTAGTCGCGCTCCTTGCTCGTCACCATCTCGAGGGTCAGCTCGTCGTGGTTGCGCAGGAAGATCGCCCACTGGCAGCCCTCGGGAATCTCGGGCGTCTGCTGCATGATCTCGACGATCGGGTAGCGGTCTTCCTGGGCGATCGCCATGTACATGCGCGGCATCAGCGGGAAGTGGTAC
>JBDTNU010000138.1:0-8770 GCA_039933535.1 Caldimonas sp.
GCATCGAGGTGATCTACAACCACGTGATCCTGGTGCTGAAGGGTGTTTCCCTGCAAGTACCGGAGGGGCGGATCGTGGCGCTGATGGGCGGCAACGGCGCGGGCAAGACGACGACGCTGCGCGCCGTGAGCAACCTGCTCGCGGGCGAGCGTGGCGCCGTCACCAAGGGCTCGATCGAGTTGCGCGGCGAGCGGATCGAACGCCTCACGACTTCGGACATGGTGGAGCGCGGCGTGATCCAGGTGATGGAAGGCCGGCGCTGCTTCGCCCACCTGACGATCGAGGAGAACCTCCTCACCGGCGCCTACACGCGTCGCGACGGAAAGGCCGCCGTCGCCGCCACGCTCGACAAGGTCTACCGCTATTTCCCGCGGCTCAAGGAGCGACGCACGGCGCAAGCCGCCTACACCTCGGGCGGCGAGCAGCAGATGTGCGCGATCGGCCGGGCGCTGATGGCCAGCCCGAAGATGGTGCTGCTCGACGAGCCGTCGATGGGCCTGGCGCCGCAGATCGTCGAGGAGGTCTTCGAGATCGTTCGCGACCTGAACCAGAAGGAAGGCGTGACCTTCCTGCTCGCCGAGCAGAACACCAGCATGGCGTTGCGCTACGCCGACTACGGCTACATCCTCGAGAGCGGACGCGTCGTCATGGACGGTGCGGCTTCGATGCTGCGCGAGAACGAGGACGTGCGCGAGTTCTACCTCGGCACCGGCAGCTCCGGCACCGGCGGCGAACGCAAGAGCTATCGCGCCGTGAAGAGCTACAAGCGGCGCAAGCGCTGGCTGGCCTGAGGAGAGACGAGATGGCACGCGCCGACGCCGAAGCACTGAAGACTCTCGCTCCCTTGCTGCGCCAATTGCGCGAGATCAAGGGCGTGAAGGAGAAGAGCGCGGGCATCTTCTACGGCCGCAACGACGCCTTCATCCACTTCCACGACGAAGGCGGCGTGTTGCACGCCGACCTGAAGAAGGCCGGCGGTGCCGGCTTCGATCGCTATCTGCTGGCGACACCGGCAGAGCAGCGCAAGCTCGTCGAAGACGCGAAGCTGCGCGCACGTCGCTTCGACGACGAATAGCCGCCTGCCATCGCGACCCTCGAACGTGACTGACTTCTTCGACGCGCTCGAGACGCGAGATCCGGCCGTGCGCGAAGCGGCGTTGATGAGCGCGCTCGCGTCGCAGGTCGCGAACGCCCAAGCCCTTGCGCCCGCCTACGCCAGGCGGCTCGCGGGCGTCGATGCATCATCGATCAGCTCGCGCGCCGCGCTGGCCGCGCTGCCGGTACTTCGCAAGCACGAGCTTCTCGACCAACAGAAGGCCTGGACTGGCGACGTGTTCGGCGGCTTCGCGACGATCGGCTGGGGCCACGAGCGCGAAGGCTCGCGGCGCGCCGCCCGCGTGTTCGCCTCGCCCGGCCCGATCCACGAGCCCGACAGCCTGCGTGCCGACTACTGGCGCATGGGACGCGCGCTCTTCGCCGCCGGCTTCAGAGCCGGCGAGCTCGCGCACAACAGCTTCAGCTACCACTTCACGCCGGCCGGCGCGATGATGGAAAGCGGTGCCGCGGCGGTCGGCTGCACGGTCTTTCCAGCCGGCACCGGGCAGACCGAGCAGCAGGTCCAGGCCATGGCCACCCTACGGCCGAGCGGCTACATCGGCACGCCGAGCTTCCTGCGCATCATTCTCGAGAAGGCCGACGAGATGAAGGTGGTCTTGCCTTCGCTCGTCAAGGCGTCGGTTGGCGGAGAGGCCTTTCCGGTCGCGCTGCGTGAATGGCTGCGCGAGCGCGGCGTCGCCGGTTACCAGAGCTATGGCACGGCCGACCTCGGCCTCGTCGCCTACGAGACCGAAGCGCGCGAAGGACTGGTTGTCGACGAAGGCGTGATCGTCGAGATCGTTCGACCCGGCACCGGCGATCCGGTGGCGCAAGGTGAAGTCGGCGAGCTCGTCGTGACGACGCTCAACCCGGACTACCCGCTGATCCGCTTCGGTACCGGCGACCTCTCGGCTCTGATGCTTGGCTCATGCCCGACCGGACGCACGAACCATCGCATCCGCGGCTGGCTCGGACGCGCCGATCAGTCGGCCAAGGTGCGCGGCATGTTCGTGCATCCGCCACAGGTGGCCGAGATCGCGCGCCGCCATCCGGAAGTGAAGCGGGCCCGCCTCGTCGTCAGCGGCGAACGCGCCGACGACCGGATGTGCCTCGAGATCGAGATCGACGGCGCTGCGCCGGAAGGCCTGGTGGAGCGCATCGCCGAGACGATCCGCGACGTCACCAAGTTGCGCGGCACGGTGGCGATCCGCACGCCGGGCAGCCTGCCGAACGATGGCAAGGTGATCGAGGACTCGCGCCGCTACGACTGAGCCGCGCGCTGGTACAAGCGAGCGAGCGCCTAGCTTTCCACCTTGACGTCCGCGTCCTTCACCACCTTCGCCCACTTCACGATCTCGGTGTGGATGAAGGTGGCGAACTTCTCGCTCGAGCCGCCGCCGTCTTCGGCGCCGTAGGTGTCCAATTTCTCCTGGACGTCGGGCAACGCCAGCACGAGGTTGGTGTCCTGGTTGATCTTCTGTGCGATCGCGGGCGACAGTCCTTTCGGTGCTGCCAGGCCGTACCAGGTGGTCGCCTCGAAGCCGTCGAAGCCCTGCTCCTGCATTGTCGGCACGGTGGGGTGGCCCTTGGCACGCTTGGCGCGCGTCTGCGCGATCGCAATGACGCGACCGCTCTTCACGTGCGGCGTCGCCGCGGTCATGGTTTCGAAGCTGTACTGGATCTGGCCGCCGATCAGGTCCTGCAGCAACGGGCCGCTGCCCTTGTAGGGAACGTGCAGGGCATCGACCTTGGCCTGCAGCTTGAACATCTCGAGCGCGAGGTGCTGCGCCGAGCCGGCGCCGGCCGAGCCGAAGCTCACCGCACCAGGCTGCGCCTTGCAGAGCGCGACGATGTCCTTCACCGTCAAGGCCTTCTGCGCCGGATTGGCGATGAGCAGGTTGGGCGTGACGCCGACCAGCACGATCGGCACGAAGTCGCGCTCCGCGTTGTAGCGAAGCTTGGGCTGGAGGCTGGGTGCGAGCGCGTGGCTGTTGATGTGCGCCATCAGCAGCACGCTGCCGTCGCCGGGTTGCTGGGACACGTAGTCGGCGGCGAGAACGCCCGCCACGCCGGCCCGGGTTTCGACGATGACCTGCTGGCCCCAGATGACGCTGAGCTTCTGGCCGACGACGCGGGCGAGCGCATCGGTGCCACCGCCCGGCGGGAAGCCGACGATGATGCGCACCGGGCCGCTCGGCCAGGACTGGGCGCGAAGGCAGGGAACGCCGAGCGCGGCAACGGCCGCGGCACCGGCCTGGAGAACGAGACGTCGTTGCATGTGGGTGGCTCCGAAAGAGGGGATACGCGCGGCGTCAGGCCGCCGCCTTCAGCGGCGCTTGCTGCGGATGCGAGGCGAAGAAATCCATCGCAGACTGCACGCCGCTGCCGGCGAGCGCGATGCCCGCCAGCTTCAGCCCCATCTCGACGCCGGCGAGCGCTGCCAGCAGCGTCAGGTCGTTGCTGTCGCCGAGATGGCCGATGCGGAACATGCGGCCCTTGACCTTGCCCAGGCCGGTGCCAAGCGAGAGATCGAAACGCTCGTGGATGAGCTTGCGCAGCGCGTCGGCGTCGACGCCTACCGGCGTGACCACGCCGGTCAGGAGCGGCGAACAGGCGGCCGGGTCAGCGCACTGGATCGGCAGGCCCCAGGCACGCACGGCGCCGCGCACTGCTTCGCCCCAGCGCCGGTGTCGCGCGAACACCGTCTCCAGTCCCTGCTCGAACAGCATGTCGATCGATTCGACCAGGCCGTAGAGCAGATTGGTGTTCGGCGTCGACGGCCAGTAGCCGCCCTTGTTCATCTCGAGGATCTCGTCCCAGGCCCAGTAGGCCTTCGGCAGCTGCGCAGACTTGCTCGCCTCGATCGCCTTCGGCGAGAGCGCGTTGAACGAGATGCCGGGCGGCAGCATCAGGCCCTTCTGCGAGCCACCCATCGCCACGTCGACGCCCCATTCGTCGTGCCGGTAGTCGGCGCAGCCGAGGCCGGAGATCGTGTCGACGAGAAGCAGCGCCGGATGGCCGGCGGCGTCGATGGCACGCCGCACGGCGGCGATGTCGGAAATGACGCCGGTCGAAGTTTCGCTGTGCACGACGCAGACGGCGCGGATCGCGTGCGCCCGGTCGTCGCGCAGTCTTGCTTCGATCAGCGCGGGCTGCACGGCACGCCGCCACGACCACAGCAGGCCGGTCGACGCATCGCTACCCGGCACGCTCAGGAACTCGGGTCGCAGGCCGAGGCGCTCCGCGATCCGATGCCACAAGGACGCGAAGTGGCCCGTCTCGAACATGAGCACGGCATCGCCCGGGCTCATCAGATTGACGAGCGCCGCCTCCCACGCGCCCGTGCCGGAGGCCGGGTAGATGACGACCGGGTGCCGGGTCTGGAAGACGCGCTGAATCCCCGAAAGCACGCGCTTGCCGAGCACCGCGAACTCCGGCCCGCGATGGTCGATCGTGGGCCGGCCGATCGCGTGCAGGATCCGGTCCGGCACCGGCGTCGGCCCGGGAATCTGCAGGAAGTGGCGTCCGCTGGGGTGTTGGTCGAGGGCGATCATCGAGGCTCCGATCGACTGCCAGTCTTGCATGCGACGAGGGCTTGTCAAGCCGCACTTCCTCCATGCCTGCCGTCGAAGAGGGCCGGTTCTTTGCAGCCAGAATCCGCAGCATGGCCCCGACATGAATGCGCCGGTCCCGACCGTGGTCACGCGCGACAACGCGTCTCGCGCGGCCCGGGCGATCGCGCGTCTCGGCGGCCCGGAATCGGCGCACCTCGCGCAGCGCCTGGCCACGGAAACGCAAGGCGAAGTGCTGTTCGACGTCGCCTCGCGCGGTCGCTACGCCACCGACGCGTCGATCTATCAGGTGATGCCGGTCGGCGTGTTCGTGCCGCGCCAGCAGGACGACGTTGCCACCGCCATCTCGATCGCGCGCGAGCTCGGCACGCCGCTGCTCTCGCGCGGCGCCGGCACCTCGCAGTGCGGGCAGACGACGGGCGCCGCGCTCGTCGTCGATTCGAGCAAGTACCTGCGCAAGGTGCTCGCTGTCGACAACGCAGCGATGACCGCCGAGGTCGAGCCCGGCCTCGTCCTCGACGCGCTCAACGCGCAGCTGAAGCCGCACGGGCTCTGGTTTCCGGTCGACGTCTCGACCAGCGCGCAGGCGACGATCGGCGGCATGGCCGGCAACAACTCGTGCGGCTCGCGCAGCATCGCCTACGGCAACATGGTGCACAACGTGCTCGGCATCGACGCCTGGCTGAGCGACGGCAGCAGCGTCTCGTTCGGCCCGGTCGCCGGTCTCGGCGCGAAGGAGCGCGCGATCGCCGATTTCGTTCGTGCGCTCGCTGCCGAGCATCGCGCCGAGATCGAGGCGCGCTGGCCGAAGGTGATGCGCCGCGTCGGTGGCTACAACCTCGACATCTTCGAGCCGCAGGGCGATCGCCCGTACACCGGCGACGGCAGCGTCAACCTCGCGCACCTGCTGGTCGGCAGCGAAGGAACGCTCGCGGTCTACAAGAGCCTGAAACTGCAGCTGGCGTCGCTGCCGCGAGGCAAGGTGCTGGGTGTCGTCAACTTCCCGACGTTTCGTTCCGCGATGACGGCGGCACAGCATCTCGTCACGCTCGGCCCCACCGCGGTGGAGCTCGTCGACCGCACGATGATCGAGCTGGCGCGCGCGAATCCCGCCTTCCGGTCAACCATCGAAGCGGCGGTGATCGGCGCGCCGGCGGCGATCCTGCTGGTCGAGTTCAGCGGCGACGACCGCGCCGGCCTGCTGCGCAAGCTGAAGGCGCTGATCGAATTGGCGGCCGACCTCGGCCTGCCCGACGCCGTCGTCGCGATGCCGGAGGAGGCGCCGCAGAAAGCGCTCTGGGAAGTGCGCAAGGCCGGCCTCAACATCATGATGAGCCTGAAGGGCGACGGCAAGCCGGTCAGCTTCATCGAGGACTGCGCGGTGCCGCTCGAGCATCTCGCCGACTACACCGACGCGCTCACCGAGGTGTTCGCGCGCCATGGCACGCGCGGCACCTGGTACGCGCACGCCTCGGTCGGCACCTTGCATGTGCGACCGATCCTCGACATGCGACGCGACGGCGCCGCGAAGATGCGCGCCATTGCCGACGAGGCGAGCGAGCTCGTGCGCAAGTTCAGGGGCGCCTACAGCGGCGAGCACGGCGATGGCCTGTGCCGCGGCGAGTGGATTGCCTGGCAGTTCGGGCCGAAGATCGATTCTGCGTTGCGCGCGATCAAGAACCGTCTCGATCCGATCGACCTGCTCGCGCCGAAGCGCATCGTCGACCCGCCGAAGATGGACGACGCAAGCCTGTTCCGCTATGCGCCCGGCTACAGGACGATCGCGTTGACGCCGGTCTTCGACTGGTCTGCCTGGAACGTGCAGAACGATCCGCTCACCGAAGCGACGACCGCGCCGGGCGGCGGCGGCGATCCTAGCGGCGGCCTCGCCAAGGCGGTCGAGATGTGCAACAACAACGGCCACTGCCGCAAGTTCGACGCCGGCACGATGTGCCCGAGCTTTCGCGTCACGCGCGACGAGCAGCATCTGACGCGTGGGCGAGCGAACACCTTGCGCCTGGCGTTGTCGGGGCAGCTCGAATCCGAGAGCGGCGAGCATCCGCTCGCGAGCGATGCCGTGCACGACGCGCTCGCCCTCTGTGTCGGCTGCAAGGGATGCAAGCGCGACTGCCCGACCGGCGTCGACATGGCGCGAATGAAGCTCGAAGTCACGGCACAGCGCAAGGCGTGCCATGGCTACACGCTGCGCGACCGTTGCATCGCGGCGTTGCCGGACCTCGCCCGCATCGCCAGCCGGGTGGCGTGGCTGCCCAATCTTCGCAATCGTGTCGGCCTGCTCGCTCGCCTGTCGGAGCGCTGGATGGGCCTTTCGTCGCGACGCTCGCTGCCGCGCTGGCGCCGCGATACTTTCTGGCACGTCGCGCCTACGCTCGGGCTGGCGAGTCGCGAAGCTGCACTCACCGCCAGCAAGGCGGCCGTACTTTTCGTCGACACCTTCAACGGCAACTTCGAGCCCGAGAACGCGGTTGCCGCGGTGCGTGTGCTGCAAGCGGCCGGCTATGCGGTCCACGTTGCCGAAAGGCCGGGGGCTGCGCTCTGCTGCGGCCGCACCCTGCTCGCCGCCGGGATGCCGGAGCGAGCCAGGGCCAAGGCGTCCGAGCTGCTCGCCGCTTTCCTGCCGTTCGCCGAGCGCGACATCGCCATCGTCGGCCTCGAGCCTTCATGCCTGTTGACCTTGCGCG
Organism: Caldimonas sp.; assembly: GCA_039933535.1. Taxonomy (GTDB): domain Bacteria; phylum Pseudomonadota; class Gammaproteobacteria; order Burkholderiales; family Burkholderiaceae_C; genus Schlegelella_A. Next base: position 7,370 of record JBDTNU010000138.1, read on the forward strand.
ACGAAATGCAGGTGATGGGACTCGGCGATGCGGCCGCGACGGTCGCTGCAAACGCACTGATGTTCGAAGAATTCATCGTGCGCGAACTGCACGCCGGACGGTTCGCGCTGGACCTGAAACCGGCGCTGCAACCGATCCTCGTGCACGGGCACTGTCACCAGAAGGCGTTCGGCGCCATGCCGCAGGTGCTCGAGGTCTTGCGCATGATTCCGGGGGCCGAGCCGGTGCTGATCGAAAGCTCGTGCTGCGGCATGGCCGGCAGCTTCGGCTACGAAGCCGAGCACTTCGACATCTCGATGGCGATGGCCGAGCTCTACCTGCTGCCCGCGATCCGCAACGCGCCTGAAGCGTTGATCGTCGCCGATGGAACCAGTTGCCGGCACCAGATCACCGACGGGACGCGGCGTCACGCGAAGCACGTCGCTCGGCTGCTCAACGATCTGCTCGTCTGACCGCACCGGCAAGAGTCTCTGGCGCCGTGATCTTCAGCGACGGCCGTGTCGACGGCGCGGTCGGGTCAGCTGCGCACCAGCAGTGGAATCGTCACCGGACCATCGTTGACGAGGTGGATCTGCATGTCGGCGCCGAACTCGCCGCTGGCGACCTTGCCATGGCGGGCTGCGGCCGTGGCGAGCACGCGCTCGTAGATCCGCTTGCCGTGCTCGGGCCGCGCTGCGCCGGAGAAGCCTGGCCGGTTGCCGCTGGAGGTGTCGGCGGCGAGGGTGAACTGGCTGACGACGAGCAGACTGCCGCCGACCGCAGCGAGGTCGAGGTTCATCTTGCCGGCGGGGTCGGAGAAGACGCGCAGCTTCAGCACCTTGTCGACGAGCTTGTCGGCAACGGCGTCGCTGTCGCCGGGCTCGGCGCATACGAACAAGAGGATGCCGCGATCGATTGCGCTGCGAACGTCGCCCTCGATCTCGACCCGCGCTCGGGCAACGCGCTGGACCAGGGCGATCACCGCAGCTCCTGCGCCGTCTTGAAATGGGCCTCGACGTTCGACGGCAGCAACTGGATCGACGCGCGCAAGCCCTCGACTTCATTCATCAGCGCCTGCTCGACCTCGCCGCGCAGGGCGGCGGCGCGACCCAGCGTCCAGGTCGCCGGGACGTGCATGTGCATGTCGTGTGGCCGAAAGGGTGGTCGTCGTCGGGCGGGCGTGCAGCGATTGTGACCATGGCCAGCGCGAACAGCGCCGATGCCAGGTTGTCGAAGGACTCCATCGCGTCCGAAAGGAGGCCGACCGAGCCGGTCACCCACCAGGCGAGCGTCTTCATCGCGATCGCGACGACCGCGGCCGCGACCGAGAGGCGGAGCAGTGTCCGCACCTGCATTACCGCTGCCGACTCAACTCAGCGTGACGCGGGCGAACTTGCGCTTGCCGACCTGCACCACGAACGT
>JBDTNU010000139.1:0-8753 GCA_039933535.1 Caldimonas sp.
CATCTGCTCGGTGACGGTGAAGTCGGCGATGACGCCGTCCTTCATCGGCCGGATGGCCTCGATGTTGCCGGGCACCTTGCCCAGCATGGCCTTGGCTTCGGTGCCCACGGCCTGGATCGTCTTCTTGCCGTTGGGGCCGCCCTCGTGGCGGATGGCGACGACCGAAGGCTCGTCGAGCACGATGCCCTTGCCACGCACATAGATCAGCGTGTTGGCGGTGCCGAGGTCGATGGCGAGGTCCGTCGAAAAGTAGCGACGAAAGGATCCGAACATGGTCAGAGAGTTTTGGCGTCGTGCGAGGGTCGGACCCTGTCTCGGAGCGCGAGGCAAATCGGATGACGCCGAGCCCTTCGCAGCGGCGACGAGGGCTGTGAATTAAGCGACGATAATACCCCATGCCTCCCGGCACGACGACGGTCGAAAGACCTCGTTTCACCCTTGCGCGGCCCGGCCGCGACTGCCTGTTCCGAGCCCATGGCCCTGACCCCCGCCGACGTGCGCCGCATCGCCGAGCTGGCGCGCCTCGATCTCGGCGCCGCCGAAGAAGCGCGCATGCTCGAGCAGATCAACAGTTTTTTCCGCATCGTCGAGCAGATGAGCGCCGTCGACACGAGCGGCGTGGAGCCGCTCTACACCCCGCTGGCCGCGGTGAGCGACGCGCACCTGCGGCTGCGTGCCGATGTGGTCACCGAGGGCGACGAGAGACAAGCGAACCAGCAAAGCGCGCCGGCCGTGGCCGGCGGCTTGTTCCTCGTTCCCAGGGTCATCGAATGAGCGGCGATCTGCACCAGCTCGGCGTCGCCGCGCTCGGCCGCGCCTTGCAGGACAAGCAGGTCTCGAGCGTTGAAATCACGACACATCTGCTCGCACGACTTGCCGCCCACGAACATCTTGGCGTCGTGCTGGCCAGCGACCCGGAGCGCGCGCTCGCGCAGGCACATGCCGCCGATGCACGGATCGCCGCCGGTGCGAGCGGCCCGCTCACTGGCGTGCCGATCGCGCACAAGGACATCTTCGTCACCCGCGACCTGCCGACCACCGCCGGCTCGCGCATGCTGGCCGACTACCGCAGCCCGTTCGACGCGACCGTCGTCGCCCGCCTCGCGGAGGCCGGCACGGTCACGCTCGGCAAGCTCAACTGCGACGAGTTCGCGATGGGCTCGAGCAACGAGAACTCGGCCTGGAAGGTGGTGAAGAACCCCTGGGACGAGTCCCGCGTGCCCGGCGGCTCCTCGGGCGGCTCGGCCGCGGCCGTCGCCGCCCGCCTGATGCCCGCCGCCACCGGCACCGACACCGGCGGCTCGATCCGCCAGCCGGCGAGCTTTTGCGGCATCACCGGCATCAAGCCGACCTACGGCGTGTGCTCGCGCTACGGGATGATCGCGTTCGCCTCGAGCCTCGACCAGGCCGGCCCGCTGGCACGCAGCGCCGAGGATTGCGCCATGTTGCTCTCCGCGATGAGCGGCTTCGACAAGCGCGATTCGACCAGCGCCGAACGGCCGCCGCAGGACTATCGTGCGGCGATCGTGCGAGTGCGTGAAGGCGCCTCGGGCGGCAAGCCTTTGCGGGGCTTGCGCGTCGGCGTGCCGAAGGAGTTCTTCCCGGCCGGTCTCGCCGGCGACGTCGAAGCGGCGCTGCGTGGCGCGCTGGCCGAGTTCGAGCGCCTGGGCGCGACCCTGGTCGACGTCAGCCTGCCGCGCACCGAGCTCGCGATCCCGGTCTACTACCTGATCGCACCGGCCGAAGCATCGTCGAACCTGTCGCGCTTCGACGGCGTTCGCTACGGCCACCGCGCCGAGCACTACGCCGACCTGCAAGGGCTCTACAAGGCGAGTCGCAGCGAAGGCTTCGGCGCCGAGGTCAAGCGCCGCATCATGATCGGCACCTACGTGCTCTCGCACGGCTACTACGACGCCTACTACCTGCAGGCGCAAAAGCTCCGGCGCATGATCGCCGACGACTTCCAGGCCTGCTTCGGCCTGTGCGACGTGATCGCCGGTCCGGTCGCGCCCACGGTCGCATGGAAGCTCGGCGCCAAGAGCGACGATCCGGTCGCCAACTACCTGGCCGACATCTTCACCTTGCCGGCGAGTCTGGCCGGGCTGCCCGGGATGAGCATCCCCGCGGGCTTCGGTGCGGGTGACCTGCCGGTCGGTCTGCAGCTGATGGCCAACTACTTCGACGAAGGCTGCCTGCTGCACGCGGCGCATGCTTTCCAGCAGGCGACCGACTGGCACCTGCGCGCCCCGGCGGCGGCGTGAAGGGCGAACCGGGATGACGGCACCTTCCGCAACGAAAGCGCCGCTGATCCGTGGCTACGAAGTCGTGATCGGCATCGAGACGCACACCCAGCTCTCGACCGTGTCGAAGATTTTCAGCGGCGCCTCGACCGCCTTCGGCGCGGCGCCGAACACGCAGGCCTCGGCGGTCGACCTCGCCTTGCCCGGAACCTTGCCGGTCGCCAACCGCGGCGCCGTCGAGCGGGCCATCCGCTTCGGGCTGGCGGTCGGCGCCACGGTCGCGCCGCTCTCGATCTTTGCGCGCAAGAACTACTTCTATCCCGATCTGCCCAAGGGTTACCAGATCAGCCAGTACGAGACGCCCGTGGTCCAGGGCGGCTCGGTCGAGTTCTTCGTCGGCGAGCAACTCCATCGCGTCGACCTCACGCGCGCCCATCTGGAGGAAGACGCGGGCAAGTCGATCCACGGCATCGCCCGGTCCGAAGACGATGCGGCGGCACCGAAGGGCGCGCCGCTCGACTTCGCCGGCGACTGGACCGGCGTCGACCTGAACCGCGCCGGCACGCCGCTGCTCGAGATCGTCACCGAGCCCGACATGCGCTCGAGCGCCGAGGCGGTCGAGTACGCGAAGGCCCTGCATGCGCTCGTGGTCTGGCTCGGCATCTGCGACGGCAACATGCAGGAAGGCAGCTTTCGCTGCGATGCCAACGTCTCGGTGCGCCGGCCCGGCGCGCCCTTCGGCACGCGGCGCGAGATCAAGAACCTGAACAGCTTTCGCTTCATGCAGCAGGCGATCGACTACGAAGTCCAGTGGCAGATCGATCTGCTCGAAGACGGCGGCCGGGTGCAGCAGGCGACCGTGCTGTTCGACCCCGAGCACGGCGAGACGCGGGCGATGCGCTCGAAGGAAGACGCACACGACTACCGCTATTTTCCCGACCCCGATCTGCCGCCGCTGGCAATCTCGGCCGACTGGATCGAGCGCGTCCGGGCCGACATGCCCGAGCTGCCACGCGAAATGGCGGCGCGCTTTCAGGCCGAGCACGGGCTCGACGAATCCGACGCACGGATGATGACCCACGCGAAGGATTTCGCGGCGTACTTCGAATCGGCGGCCAGGCAGAGCGGCCAGCCCAAGCTGGTCGCGAACTGGATGATGGGCGAGGTCTCGCGGCGCATGAACGCCGGCGCGCTCGCGACGATTCCGATGCCGGCGGCGCAGCTCGCTGCACTGGTCTCGCGGATCGCCGATTCGACCATCTCGAACAGCGCGGCTCGCCAGGTTTTCGACGCGCTCTGGCAAGCGCCGGAAGAAAGCGTCGACGCGATCATCGAGGCCAGGGGTCTGCGCCAGATGAGCGACGCAGGCGAGCTGGAGCGCGTGGTCGCCGAGGTGATCGCGGCCAATCCGAAGTCGGTCGAGGAGTTCCGCGCCGGCAAGGAAAAGGCCTTCAACGCGCTGGTTGGCCAGGCCATGAAGGCGACTCGGGGCAAAGGTGACCCGGCACAGCTGAACGCCTTGTTGCGCGCCCGGCTCGCCCAGGAATAGCTTTCCCCCGGACCGCGCGACCGCCTGTTACTTCAGGGACTTCAGGGCGTCCTTTTGTACGGGTGCGGGAGTCGGCGGCACGATCGGACCGAGCGAGCCGGCCGCTGAACCGGCCCACAGTTTCTTCAGGCGTGCGAGCTCGGCATCGAACAGGCCGTTGATGCGCACGATCTCGCTCTGCTGGCTTTGCATCAGCTCCTTCTGAGCGTCGAGCGCCGCGTCGTTGGCGTCGAGCGCGGTCTTCACCTTGCTCGGCAGGCTCTTGCCGACATAGAACTCGGCTTCGTCGAGCAGGGGCTTGCGCTCGACCTTGAGCAGGCTGATTCGCGCCTCGGAAACGCGTACCGAGGCGCCGATGTCGTCGAGCGCCTTCGCGCGCGCCTTGCGGTGCGTGGCCTCGTCCGGAAAGCGGCTGAGAAGGTTGCGGTCGCGGCGGATCGCGTCATTTCTTGCGGCGCGCTCGGCGGCGGCGTCGCGGTCACGCTGCTCCTGCGCGGCTCGCTCGTCGGCGGTCGGCGTCGGCGGAACGATCCGGTTCGGCGAGCCGTCGCCGTTGAGCACGCGCTGATCGCGGTTGTTGCACTCGGCTATCGGCCGATCCGAGGTCAGCTTCTTGCCGTTCGCGTCGATGCAGGTGTAGATGACGGGGCCCGGCGTGCTCTGCGCCCAGGCGGGAGAACCGAGCGAGCCCACGACCAGAACAACGACTGCGCAGCACGCGGGCAATGCGGCCCGCCAGTGCAAGGGCTCGGCGATGCGGCGGCTTGCGGGCGCGTCAGGCACCGTACCGTTCACGGTAGCGTGCGACCGCGTCGAAGTGGGTGGCAAGCGGCGAATCCTCATTCGAATTCAGAAATTCCATCAGGTCGACGAGCGTTGCAATGGCGATCACTGGCAATCCGTGATCCTGTTCGAAGTCTGCGACCGCCGATCGGGCAGAGAGTTTTTCGTCGGTACCGCCGCGCTCCATGCGGTCGAGCGCAATCAGAACGGCTACCGGCGTCGCGCCCTCATGACGGATCAGTTCGACCGATTCGCGCTTGGAGGCACCATCGGTGATCACATCATCGACGATCACGGTACGGCCGCGCAACGGCGCGCCGACGACGATGCCGCCCTCGCCGTGATCTTTTGCTTCCTTGCGGTTGTAGGCGAAGGGCACGGCACGGCCGCGCAAGCCGAATTCGATCGCCACGGCGGCAGCCAGCGTGATTCCCTTGTAGGCTGGCCCGAACAGCATGTCGAACTCGAGGCCCGACGCCGCCAGACGCCGCGCATAGAATTCCGCAAGGCGCAACAACTTGGCGCCATCGTCGAACAGGCCCGCGTTGAAGAAGTACGGCGAAAGCCGCCCCGCCTTGGTCCTGAACTCTCCGAACCGCAACACGCCGGCATCGACCGCGAACTCCACGAACTCTCGCGCCACGTGGCCGTCGGGGGTTTCGACACTCATGCAGGGACCTCGGTGTTTCGGCTCGTCTCGCTGAACCTGAACGGCATCCGCTCGGCGGCGGCGAAAGGCTTCGAGGCCTGGGCCGAGGGTGTCGGCGCCGATTGTATGGGCGTCCAAGAGGTCAAATGCCAGGCCGACACGGTCGAAGGGCGGTTCGACAAGCTGGCCGGAATGAAAGGCCATTTCCACTTTGCCGAGAAGAAGGGCTACTCGGGCGTGGGCCTCTACAGCCGCCGAAAGCCGAGTGCCGTGCGGCTCGGTTTCGGCGACAAGGAATTCGATGCCGAAGGCCGCTACGTCGAGGCGCGGTTCGACCGCACGGCACGCAAGCGTTTTCCGAAACTCAGCCTCGTGAGCTGCTACTTTCCGAGCGGCTCGTCGGGCGAGCACCGGCAGGCAGCCAAGTTCCGCTTCCTCGACCGGATGGCGCCGTATCTCGAGAGGCTCGGCAAGGAGCGCGAGGTGATCCTGGTCGGCGACATCAACATCGCGCACAAGGAAATCGACCTGAAGAACTGGAAGGGCAACCGCAAGAACAGCGGCTTCCTGCCCGAAGAGCGGGCCTGGATGACGCGCCTGTTCGAAGAGCTCGGCTTCGTCGACGTGTTCCGCACGCTCAACCCGCATCCCGAGCAGTACACCTGGTGGAGCAATCGCGGCCAGGCGCGCGCAAAGAACGTCGGCTGGCGCCTCGACTATCACCTGGCGACGCCCAAGGTCGCCGCGCTCGCGAAGAGCGAGCACATCTATCTCGAGCAGCGCTTCAGCGACCACGCGCCGCTCGTCATCGACTACGACTTCACCCTCTAGGAAACGCCATGAACCTGCAAGCCATCGAGGTCGAGACCGCGCCGGATCCGCGTGCCAGCATCATCATCCTGCACGGCCTGGGCGCCGACGGCAACGACTTCGTCTCCTTCGTCGACGAGCTCGACCTGAAGAGCGTCGGGGCCGTGCGCTTCGTCTTCCCGCACGCACCGACCCGGCCGGTGACGCTCAACGGCGGCTACGTGATGCGCGCCTGGTACGACATCTTCGGCCTCGACGCGAAGGAGCGGCGCGAGGACGAAGCCGGCCTGCGCGAATCGCAGGCGCTCGTAGAGGCGCTGATCGCGAAGGAGAAGGCGCGCGGCGTTGCGGCGAACCGGATCGTCCTTGCCGGCTTCAGCCAGGGTTGCGCGATGACGCTCATGACCGGCCTGCGCCACGACGAGCGGCTGGCCGGCCTGGTCGGCCTCTCGGGCTACCTGCCGCTGGCGGCCAAGGCCGAGGCCGAGCGCCACGCCGCCAATCGCGACCTGCCGATCTTCCTGGCCCACGGCACGCTCGACCCGGTCATTCCGATTGCCCGTGCCCATCAATCGCGCGACGTCCTCGTGGCGATGGGACACGCCGTCGAGTGGCACGAATACCCGATGCCGCACTCGGTATGTGGCCCGGAAATCGTCGACCTGCAGCGCTGGCTGCTGCGCGTTCTGGCCTGACGCCGGGTTTCAGCGCGCCGGCGCCACCGGCGCACCGAAGTTGCGCTCCGGCTTGTCCGCCCGCGCATAGAGCCCCGCGACCTTCGGCAGGTTGCGTTCGATGTCGCTGATGCGGGTCGGCCCCGAAGGATGGGTGCTGAGCAGCTCGACCTGCGAGCGCTTGCTGGCCGCGGCCATCTTCTGCCAGAGCGTGATGCCGGCCCGCGGGTCGTAGCCGGCGCGGGCGGCCAACTCGAGGCCGACCAGGTCGGCCTCGGTTTCGTCGGCTCGGCCGAACTGCAAGGTGAGCAGGCGGCCGCCCATGTCCGCGGCCAGCCGACCGGCGTTGCCGAGGCCGAGGATCGCCGAGCCGAGCTCGATCGCGCCGCGTGTGGCCATGTTCTTGCCCATCTGCTCGCGCGCGTGCTCGCGCAAGGCATGGGTCATCTCGTGGCCCATGATCATCGCCACCTCATCGTCGCCGAGCTTGAGCTGGTCGAGGATGCCGTAGTAGAAGGCGATCTTGCCGCCGGGCATGCAGAAGGCATTGATCTGCTTGCTGCCGATCAGGTTGACTTCCCAGTGCCACTGCCGCGCCCGCGGGTTCCACTCGTAGGTGTGCGGAATGATCCGCCGGGCGATGAAGCGCAGGCGCTGCACCTGCGGGTGGCTGTCCGGCGCGATCGCCCGCCGCTGTCCGTACTGGCCGAGCATGCTGCTGTACTGGCGCACCGCGGCCTGCTCGACCTGCTGCTCGCTGACCAGCTTGGTCAACACCGATGGCGGACCGACGTCGACGCCTTCACGCGCGCGCGCCTCTCCGGGCAGAGCCGAGACGAGCGCGGCGCCGCCGAGCAGGCCGACGAACGAACGCCGGCGCAGCGATGCCGATGCGCAGCCGCAGCAATGCATGTGGATCGGCAAGGCGTCGGGTTCAGACATCGTCGTCAGGACCGCGCGGGGTCGTCTTCGAGCAGGCGCATCGGCTTGCGAAGCACCACCAGCAACGCGAGTGCCGGCAGCGCGACGATGGTCGACGCGATGAAGAAGGCCGGCCAGCCGATCGACTGCGCGAGCACGCCGGCCAAGGGTCCGACCCAGACCCGGCCGATCGAGGCGAACGCGCTCAACAGCGCGAACTGGGTCGCGCTGAAGCGCCGGTTGCACAAGCTCATGAGGAAGGCGACGAACGCCGCCGTGCCCATGCCACTCGTGATGTTCTCGCTGGCGATCGCCATCAGGAGGCCGCCGTCGACGGGCGTCGCTTCGGCAAGCTTGACGAAGCCCCAGTCGAACGGCGGGATCGTGAGCCCCGGCAAGGCGCCGCGACCATGCACGGCGAGCCACCAGAAGCCGAGGTTGCCGAGCATCTGCAGGACGCCGAACAGCATCAGCGATCGCCACAGGCCGAGCCGGATCATCGCGGCCCCGGCGATGAGTGCGCCGATGATGGTCAGCCACAGGCCGATCACCTTGTTGACGACACCGACCTCGGCCGTGCTGAACTGCATCGCCTGCAGAAGGAAAGGCGTGAGCAGCGCGCCGGCAAACGCATCGGGCAGCTTGTAGAGGACGATGAAGGCCAGGAACGGCGCCGCGCCGGGCTGCGCGAAGTAGCTCTCGAGGCCGCCGAGCAAGGTCTCGAAGCGCGCCCGTCGCGCCGCCCACGCCACCAGCGGCAGCGTGATCGCGATGCCGGCGAACAAGGCCGCGAGATCGGCCCAGCGCTGCTGCAGCGAAGGGGCGATGCCGCTCGACGCGAACAGCGGTGACAGCCACTCGCGCGCCAGCGGCGAGAGCGCGTAGCGCGTCACGATGAAGCCGGCCGCGACCGCGACCGCGACCGCGAGAAAGCCGAGCACGTCGTTGCGCGCCGCGCTGGCCGGCCTCGGGGCGTTGACGAGGCGCGGCACGAACAGCGCCGAGAACACGGCCGCGCCGATCATGAACAGCGCCATGACGCGATAGACCTCGGGCCAGCTCCAGCCGCCGCCCTGGCGCGGGTCGACCCAGATGAAGGCGATGCCGCCGGAAAGAATCATCGCCAG
>JBDTNU010000140.1:0-8581 GCA_039933535.1 Caldimonas sp.
CGGCGACGAGCTTGTCGTGCGCCTCGGCCGGCATGCCCTTGGGCGCGGCGATGCCACGCCAGGCGCCGAGCTTCCAGTCGCTGCCGGTGGCGCTTTTCAGCGTCGGCACGGCAGGGTAGAGCGCCGACGGGGTGTCGCTCATGACGGCGAGGCTGCGCACCTTGCCTGCATCGATGAGCGAGCGTGCCTCGGGCAGCGAGCAGGGCACGATCTCGACGCCACCGGCAACCAGATCCTGCAGGCCGGGCGCGGCGCCGTTCGAAGGCACCCACGGCGCGGCTGCCGGATCGACCTTGAGGTCCTTCAGCATGCCCGCGATCGCGAGATGCCAGATGCCGCCCTGGCCAGTGCCCGATGCCTTGAACTTGCCCGGGTTCGCCTTGATGGCGGCGACCAGTTCGTTGGCTGTCTTGTAGGGCGCGTCGGCGCGCACCTGCAGGCCGGCCGGGTCGGAATTGACAAGGCCGATCGGCGCATACGACGCGCCGGAAAGATCGGTCAACCCCTGCCAATGCATCATGCCGATCTCGACCGTGACCATGCCGATCGTGTAGCCATCGGGCGCGGCGGCCGCGATCGCCTGGTGGCCAACGACGCCGCTGCCGCCGGTGCGGTTGACGACGGTGATCGGCTGGCCGAGCTCCTTTTCGAGCAGCGAGCCGATGATGCGCGCCGTCGCGTCGGTGCCGCCGCCCGCGCCCCAGGGCACGATCAGCGTGACCGGCCGCTCGGGCCAGGCCGCCAGCGCGGTGCCGCAGGTAAAGGCGGCGAGTAGCGCGGCCGTGGCGGCGCCGAATTTTCTGCGTGTGGTCATGGGGTCTCCTCGGTCGGCCGACTGTGCCAACGCGGCCGGCCCGCTGCCAGCGGGCTGACCCTACTTGCCGCACGCCTCAAGCACTCGCCCGCTACCGCGGCTCGCGCGCTAATATGGCCGCTCTTCGCCGCGCGCGCAGGACCCCCCAGTGTTCGAAAAGATCTTCGCCGCCATCATCGTCGTCGGCTGCCTGGTGATGCTGTTCAGGCTCTGCCTCGGCGCCCGCCGCAGGCATCGCTTCGACAGCACGGTCGCGCGATGGAGCCGGCGCACCGGGGCGCGCCTCGATTCGATCTTCACCTGGAACTCGCAGCGCCGACGGGCTCACCGCGTGGCCGAAGCCGCGATCCGGCGCGCCCGCGACACCGCCAACTCAGGCGCGGGCGAATGGGACGGCAACGTCTACCGGCCGAAGTCCTTCAAGAAGAAGGACCGCAAGATCCACTGACGCGCCTGGGCCCGGCGACCCGGCCCTCAGACGCGCAGTTGCCGGTTGAAGAAGGCGACGGTGCGCTGCCAGGCGAGGCTCGCGGCGGCCGCGTCGAAGCGTGGCGTGGTGTCGTTGTTGAAGCCGTGCTGCGTGCCCGGATAACGGAACGCCTCGAACTTCACGCCGGCCGCCTTCAGCGCCGCTTCGAACGGCGGCCACATGCCGTTGATGCGCTCGTCATCGCCGGCGAACATCAGCAGCAGCGGCGCCTTGATCTTCGGCACCTGGTCGAGCGCCGGCGCGGCGCCGTAGAACGGCACGCCAGCGGCAAGCTCGGGCAGCCGCTCGGCCAGCGTGTTGACGATGCCGCCGCCCCAGCAGAAGCCGACCGCGCCGAGCTTGCCGTTGCCGCCCGCCACACCCTTCAGGTAGCCAGCTGCGGCGACGAAGTCTTCGCGCGTCTTGGCCTGGTCGAGCTTGCCGAACAGGTCGCGCGCCTTGTCTTCGTCGCCCGGATAGCCGCCCAGCGGAAACAGCGCATCGGGCGCGAAGGCAATGAAGTTGTCGAGCGCCAGGCGGCGCGCGATGTCCTCGATGTGCGGATTGAGGCCGCGGTTCTCGTGGATGACGAGGACCGTCGGCAGGCCGGTGGTCGCGCCTTTGGGCGGCGCGCTGGCAGGCCGGACCAGGTAGCCGCGTGCCTTGCCGTAGCCATGCGGCGAGTCGAACTCGATGGTTTCGCCCTTGATGCGGGGGTCGGTCCCGGCGACCTGCTCGGCGGAAGCGAAGTTCGGGCTCAGCGCCTCGAGCAGCCCCGCCGCGGTGACGCCACCGACCGCGAACTTGGCCGCACCTTCGAGAAAGCCGCGCCGGTCGATCGCGCCGTGCACGTACTTGTCGAAGAGATGGAGGACCTCGGGGTCGAAATCGGCGGCGGTCTTGCGAGGGGTGTCGCGATCGGTCATCGGTGCGCTCCGGTAAAGCACCGGTTGTAGCGGCGTCGCAAATCCGCGACGGGTGCAGTGGCTTCAGCCGGTGCGGATGGCCGTCTGCGCGCCGGCGCCAGCGCCTTCGCCGGTCGCCGGGCAGCGCGCCGGCGACGCCGCATCGACGTAAGCGGCCAAAACCGGCAAGCGTTGGCATCTGTCGTGAGCGGCAGGGGGCGCGGCACGGCGACGCCTCGCTACCATGGCCGCAACTTCGCCCCGGCCCGTGCTCCTGTCGTCCGACACGCCTACCGAATCGCGGGACCCGACCGCCGGTTCGCGCTGGGAGATTCGCGTCCTCGGCGCCCTGATGGCCAGTCGCGGCGACGAGACCATCAGCAATTTTTCGAGCCGCGGTGTCGCGGCGCTGCTGGCCCGCCTGGCCCTGTATCCGCAGCGCAATCATGCGCGCGAGGAGCTGATCGAGCTGCTCTGGCCCGGGGTCGCGCTCGATGTCGGCCGAAACCGCCTGCGCCAGGCCTTGTTCACCTTGCGGCAGCTGCTCGAGCCGCCGGGGCCGATCGCCACGCCGGTTCTGCTGGCCGATCGGCAGGGCGTGCGCGTGGTCGCCGGCGCGATCGGCTGCGACGCCCTGCGGTTCGAAGCCGCCGTGCGCGGCGGGCGCCACGCCGAAGCATTGGACCTCTACGGCGGCGAGCTGCTGCCCGGCCACTACGACGAGTGGATCGACGAGGAGCGTCTGCGCCTGGCGGCGTTGTTCGACCGCGCCGGCCGACTCGCGACAACGACTGTTGCGGCCACGTCGTCGCCGGTCCCCGCGACGGCGAATATCGCAGCGGCACCGCGCGTCGCCGCGGGCCGCACCGCGCTGCCGGTCTACCTGACGCGCTTCTTCGGCGGCGACGCAGAAGGCGCACGCCTGCGTGAAGAGGTTCTTTCGCATCGCCTGGTCACGCTGCTCGGCCCGGGCGGCAGCGGCAAGACGCGCCTGGCCGTCGAGCTCGCCGCCGCGATCGGCACACAGGCGCCGGAGCGCTTCGACTTCATCGCCTTCGTTCCGCTCGTCGGCTGCTCGACGCGCGCGCAGCTGCTCGACGCGATGCTCAGCCGCCTGCAACTGCGACCCCAGGGCGACGACGCGTTCGAGCCGATCGTCGCGGCGCTCGATGGCCGGCGCGCCCTGCTCGTGCTCGACAACTTCGAGCAGCTCGCCGGTCACGGCGAAGAGGTCGTGGCCCGTCTCGGCGCGGCGATCGAGGGCCTGCATCTCCTGGTGACTTCGCGGCGCGTGCTCGGCATCGACGGCGAGCACGCCGTCGCGGTACAGCCGCTCGGCCTGCCTCGCGCCGGCGCCGCGCTCGACATCGCAGCGGGCGCGTCCGCGGTGGCGCTGTTCGTCGACCGGGCCCGGGCGGCGCGTGCCGACTTTCACATCGGGCCGAGCAACGTCGAGGCGATCGTCGACCTTGTACATCTGCTCGAAGGCATGCCGCTGGCGATCGAGCTGGCTGCGGCGCGCGTGCGCAGCATCGCGCCGCCGGCCATGCGCGCCCTGCTGCGCGAAGCACGCTCGGCGCCGGGCGGGCACGCGCTCCAGCTGCTGGCGCGCTCGGGGCCACGCAGCGGCAGCGATCCGCGTCATGCCTCGATGCTCTATGTCGTCGAATGGAGCTGGCGTCTGCTCGCCGCGGCGCAGGCGCGGCTGCTCGCCACGCTCACCGTGTTCGACGGCGGCTTCAGCGCCGCGGCGGCGGCCGCCGTCTGCGATCTCGGCGCGGCCGAGGTCGCGCTCATGCTCGACGACCTGGTCGCCCAGTCGATGCTGCGCGTCGAGGCCACCGTCGCCGGAGCGAACCGCTTCGCCGCGTTCGGCCCGGTGCGTGAATACGCGGCCCTGCAGATCGACGACGGCGACGCGCGCCGGGCCCGCGCCCGCCATCGTGCCTGGCTGATCGAGTGGGCCGGCTCGCTGCCCGACACGCCCGACCTCTTGGAAGTGCGTGCCGAGCTTGCCAACCTGCTCGCCGGCCTGGCCAGCGCCATCGTCGACGCCGCACCCGACGATGCGATCCGCATCGCCTTGCCATTGCGCCGCGTGCTCGAAGACGTGGAGCTGCCCGCGGTCGGGCTCGCCTCGCTGGCCGCCGCCATCGAGCAGTCGGGCGACCCGGCGCTGCGGGCACGCGGGCACACGCTCATCGGGCCTTTGCTCTTCATCGCCGGCCAGGGCGAGCAGGCGCTGGCCCACGCGGAGCAGGGAATGGCTGGCACCGCCGAGCCGCCCGCGGCACGCGGTCGCGCCGCACTGTCGCTGGCCCGGGTGCGCTGGCGCAAGACGCGCGACGCCGAGACCGTGAACCCGCTGCTCGACACTGCCGAGACGCTGGCCGTCGCCTCGGCCGATCTCGACCTGCAGGCCGGCGTGCAGACGCTGCGCGCCAACCTGGCCAACGGCCGGCGCGACTATGCCCTTGCAGAAACCCTGCATGCCAGGGCGCTCGAGCTTTGGGAACGCCAGGGCAACCGGCACGCGATCCACAGCGGCCGCTACAGCCTGGCCGTCTGCGCGCAGAACGCCGGTCGCAACGCGCAGGCACTCGAGCGGCTCGACAGCATCGAGTCGAGCGCGCGGCAGTTGCACGACTGGCGACGCGTCAGCCAGATGCTGAACGTTCGCGGCAATGCGCAGATGGGGCTGCAGCGCTGGGCCGAGGCCGCGGTCACCTTGCGCGAAAGCTCGCGCCTGGCCTGGGAAACGCTGGCCCTGCACGAGCTCGCGCACAGCCTGTGGAACCTGCCGAGGGCACTGGCACACACCGGCCAGCCCGAGGCGGCACTGCGCCTGGCTTCGTTCGCAGCCCGCTTCTGGGAAACGCGCTTCGGCCTGCTGAGCCGTGCCGACCTGCGCTACCTGCGCCTGGTCCGGCGGCTGGCTGCCTGCCGGCTCGAACCGCGCCCGTGCGAGCAACTCTGGGCCGAAGGCGCCCGGCTCGGGCTGGCCGAAGCCGTGGCGATCGCCTTGCACGGCTGAGCTTTCACGACGAACGGCGATCGGCGGCGCCACGGCGCTAACGGTTGTCTAACGGCGGCGGAAAAAGCTTCGGGCATTCCAACGCCCGAGGAGACCGCCGTGAAGAACTACGCCCCCGACTCGCTGCCCGGACCCGACCCGCTGCGCCGCAAGCTCATGTTCGGCCTGCCCGGCGGGCTGGCGCTGACCTCGCCGCTGGCGCTGCTTGCATGCGGTGGCGGCGACAGCGACAACAGCGGTAGCGGCGTCGCTGCCACCACCGATCCTGACCAGGCGAAGGCCGAGGCCATCGCTGCCAAGCTGCCGGCGGTCAACCGCTCGGTCCAGGTGGCCAAGGTCGTGCTGCCGGCTGGCAGCATCGCCGCGCTGACGAGCACCCGGCTTGTCTCTGCCAACAACGTCTCGCAGGTGGGCGACAACGGCACGGCCGGCGTCGTCGTCATCGAAGGGGCGCCGCAGATGACCTATGTGTTCGACCCGAGCGGGCGCCTGCTGCTGATGGCCATGGTCGAAGCCGGCGTGCGCACGACCGTCGATTCGCGCGGCACCGCCGAGGCCTTGCTGATGCTGACGAGCGAGGCCTATAACCAGGGTCCGGCGATCCAGATCGCGTTGCGCCGCGTTCTTGCCGATGCCCGCTTCGACAGCGTGGTCGAGCCGCTGCGCATCGCAGTCGAGGGCGCCGCCACGCGCGGCGGAATCGACACCACCGACACGGCCTTGATGGACGCCCTGAAGACGGCGACGCTGGCGCTGCGCGGCAAGAGCTCGGTCGCACCCGCCGCGGCCCGCGCCCAGGTGCAGTCGGTGTCGGTGTCGCCGAGCGACACGGAAAGCGGGCTGACGCTCTTTCCGACCTCCGACTTCAACAACGTGCAGCTGCAGAACCAGTTCCG
The DNA here is from genome assembly GCA_039933535.1 of Caldimonas sp. Lineage (GTDB taxonomy): Bacteria > Pseudomonadota > Gammaproteobacteria > Burkholderiales > Burkholderiaceae_C > Schlegelella_A. Next base: position 6,119 of record JBDTNU010000140.1, read on the forward strand.
GCGGCGCACCCATGCCTTCTTCCTGCGCACCGGCTACTACGACGACGCCGGCAACCTGACGACCGAAACGCCGCCGGTGCCGCTCAAGGACTTTCCGCTCGACGCGACGACCCAGCTCAGCTTCGACAACCTGGTGACCTCGGTCGGCGACTACGTGACCCAGTTCTATGCCGACCTCGGCTTTCTCGGCTACTACGAGTCGGGTGGCGCCGTTTGGCAACCCGTCAAGAGCGACACGGTCCAGCTGGTCGCCTCGACGCAGCCGACCGCCGAGGTGACGGTCTATGTCGCGCGGGTGATCGGCATCGGCGCCAACGACGTCGGCAGCCTCAGCGACGCCGAGAACACGGCGCTCGAGGACATCCTCTGGCAGACGATGGTCGAGGACATCATCAAGCCGTTTGTCCGGACCCTGATCCTGCCCATGATCAGCGAGCGGATCTCCGGCACCTTCAAGCCCGAGTTCGAGCAGACGAGCTGGGCCCTGGTGCTCAACGGCATCACAGACATCTCGAGCCTGGCCGTCGCCGGCACCTACTTCCCGACCACCGTCGCCGCCCTGAAGAACGGCGACGCCAAGAGCGCGTTCGGAGGCTTCCTGACCGAGTTCTTCTCGAGCAACACCTTCCAGGGCCTGCTCGAGCTGGGCCTGAAGGCCTACACCCAAGCCGCGGGCAAGAACCTCACCGCACAACTGCTCGACAGCAAGGGCAACGTCATCGGCGTCAACCTCGTGGCCGGCGACCTCGGCCAGTTCGACCTCGGCAAGCTGAAGAACGCGCTCGGCAAGCTCGCCCGCATCATCCAGCTGATCAAGCTGGGCACGCTGGTCGGCGACTACGGCGCCATCATCAAGGACTGGTCCGATTCGCGGCAGCTGACGGAGTTCTCGATGAACGTGTCGAAAGCGAAGCTCTCGCTCTCGCCAGATCCATTGAAGGTCTCGGCGGTCGCCGGCATCGCCGGCAAGGGCTCGGTGACGGCCACGGTCCAAGGCCTCGATGTCAACGTGCCGCCCGAGAGCGTGTTCCTGCACTGGACGTGCACCGCCAGATACGGCGACCTGTTCCGCGTCGGCGGCAATGGCGTAAACGACTTCGAAAGCCTGCTCAGCACGCCGACCCACGACTACTTCCCTAGCGGCGTCCAGGACGATCCGGCGAGCCCCGACACGATCACGGTCACGGCCTTCTATCGCAACCCGACGACCAACGCCAAGATCGAAATGGGCACGGCCACGGTGACGGTCGAGTTCAAGAGCGAGTTCACGCTCGCCATCAGCCCGAAGGGCAGCGTCGACCTGCCGACCGACATCGACTTTTCGGTCGCGGGCTTCTTCAACGAGACGCTGCCAGCCACCGCCACGGTGGCGTGGACCTGGACGCACGGCGGCGCCGGCAGCGTGGTCGGCGGTCCCGCCGACGGCAACGCCCGGCAGAGCCAGGTCACGCTGAAGACCGGCTCGAGCGACGGCACGGCGACCGTCACGGTGGCCGCCACGGTGACCGTGCCGGCGGGCGATGCGGCCGGCGCCCGGGTCGTGCAGGTGAAGCCGGTCTCGGCGACCTTCAAGGTGAAGAAAGGCACCCGCACCGTGTCCTTCGAATGCGGCGGCGGCATCTTCTCTTGCGGCCAGGGCTGCGGCGTCACCGAGTACACCGCCTATATCGTCCCGAAGATCCAGGGCGCGCTCAGCTACAGCGCGACGATGAGCGGCTTCGCCTACGCGGGTTGCAACCGCACGGTGACCTGGACCGCGCCGAAGGGCGATGGCGGCGGCTGCAATTTTCCGATCACCTACAACCCGTCCACCTTCGATCCGGCATCGCCGAACTGGGCGGTGTGGATCGGCTTCGGCGGTTCGATCGTCGGCGGCAACAAGTGCGTCGCGACCATCACGCTACCGGCCTGAGAGGCGAGCAACGGGCGGAACGCGAACTGCCCGTTTTCAGCGCGCTGAGCCGGATCGCGAAGCCGGGCCTCGGATCACAATGAAGGGGTGCGAGCCGCGTCGGCTCGCGATCCGGGCCGCAGCATCAATCCAGCCACCGACCTCGCCGACTGCAGCGCGCATCAGCTGCTCGCCCTGTATCGCGCCGGCAAGGCCTCGCCGGTGGAGGCGACGCGGGCGGTATTGGCGCGCATCGATCGGCTCGACCCGGTCGTCAACGCGTTCTGCTTTCGCGCTGCGCCCGACGCGCTGCTGGCCGCAGCGCGGCAGAGCGAAGACCGCTGGCGCCGCGGCGCGCCGACCGGCGAGCTCGACGGCGTGCCGGCATCGATCAAGGACCTGATCCTCGCCAAGGGCTGGCCGACCTTGCGCGGCTCGCGCACCGTCGACCCGAAGCAGGCGTGGGACATCGACGCGCCAGCCTCGGCACGCTTGCGCGAAGCCGGTGCGGTGATCCTCGGCAAGACCGCGACGCCCGAGTTCGGATGCAAGGGCGAGACCAACTCGCCGCT
>JBDTNU010000141.1:0-8507 GCA_039933535.1 Caldimonas sp.
GGCGGCGCGATCGGCCAGAACGCGATCGTGCCGATGAACCTGTTGCGCGGAAGAAGGACCGCGGACTACGTCGACACCGGCGCCTGGTCGACGCGCTCGATCACCGAGGCTTCGCACTACTGCGCGGTCAACGTCGCGGCAAGCGGCAAGTCAAGCGGCTTTACCGCGATCCCCGAGCAGGCAGAGTGGCGCCTAGATCCCGGCGCGGCCTACGTCCACATCTGCGCCAACGAAACGATCGGCGGTCTCGAGTACCACTGGGTGCCCGACACGGGCGAGGTGCCGCTGGTGGCCGACATGTCGTCGAACATCCTGTCGCGTCCGATCGACGTCTCGCGCTACGGGCTGATCTACGGTGGCGCGCAGAAGAACATCGGCCCCGCCGGGCTGACCTTCGTCATCGTCCGTGAGGACTTGCTGGGCGGCGCCCTGCCGATCACGCCCGAAGCCTTCGACTACACGATCCAGGCAGCGAACAACTCGATGATCAACACGCCGCCGACCTTCGCGATCTACATGGCGGGCCTGGTGTTCCGGTGGATCAAGGCCGGCGGCGGCCTTGCGGCGATGGGCGAAAGAAACCGCGCCAAGGCTGCGCTGCTGTACGACGCGCTCGACGCGAGCCGCTTCTACGTGAACAGGATCGCCAGGGACGACCGTTCGCTGATGAACGTCGCTTTCCACCTGGTCGATCCCGCTCTCGACACGGCATTTCTCGAGGGTGCGAAGGCGGCCGGACTGCTGGCGCTCAAGGGACACCGGATCGTCGGAGGCATGCGCGCCTCGATCTACAACGCGATGCCTATCGAGGGTGTGCGGGCCCTGGTCGCGTACATGAAGGATTTCGAGACGCAGCGCGCTTGAGGCTGCTTGAATATGCAATGAAAAGTATGTATGATTCGTGCATACTTTTGAAACTCAGGTGCCAGACATGGAAGCGACCGTCGCCGAAAGAGGCCAGATCACTCTGCCCAAGGCGGTCCGCGACGCGCTCGGCCTGACCAAGGGCACGCAGCTCAAGGTCGAGCTGAGCGGCAGCACCATCATCCTGCGCAAGAACGTCGATGACGCCATTTCGCGACTGCGCGGACGCTTCAAGCTGCCGCCCGGCGTGAGCACCGACGACGTGATGCGCGAACTGCGCGGCCGCGCGCCGGGCGATCCGGTCGAGCCATGACCGCTCGGCAATGATCGCTGTCGATTCTTCCGTGCTGATCGATCTGATCGGCGGCGACGTCGGTGCCGAAGCGTCGGAGGACAGCCTGCGGCAAGCGCTCGCGAAGGGGCCGGTGGTCGTTTGCGACGTCGTCGTCAGCGAGGTCGTCGCTGGCCTGGGCTTCGGCGCCGAACTGTTCGACGTGCTGGAAGAGGCCGGCATCGGCTACCTGGCCACGGAGGCGCGTGCCGCGGTCCGCGCCGGCGAGATGCAGCGCCGCTACAAGCAGCGCCTCAAGGCCGAAGGCCGCACCCTGCCCTCGCGAACCGTTCCCGATTTCCTGATCGGCGCACACGCCCTGCTTCAATGCAGCGGCCTGATCACCCGTGACGCCGGATTCTTTCGCGACTACTTCAAAGGCCTCAAGGTCATCGTGCCGAAGGCCGCCTGAGACAGCAACACCCTCCATGCAACGCTCCAACGAGGTTCCAGACATGTCACACGCCTTTGCCTCCACCCTTCAGACCTTCAAGACCGCATCCGGCAAGGAGGGCTCGTTCTACTCGTTGCCGGTGCTGACGAAGCAGCACCCGAACATCTCTCGCCTGCCGGTCTCGATCCGGATCGTGCTCGAGTCGGTGCTGCGCAACTGCGACGGCAAGCGGGTCCTGCCCGAGCACGTGATCGAGGTCGCCGGCTGGAAGCCGAACGCGCCGCGGCTCGACGAAGTGCCCTTCGTCGTCGCGCGTGTGGTGCTGCAGGACTTCACCGGCGTGCCGCTGCTCGCCGACCTGGCCGCGATGCGAAACGTCGCGCACGAGATGGGCAAGGACGCCAAGACGATCGAGCCGCTGGTTCCGGTCGATCTCGTCGTCGACCACTCGATCATGATCGACTACTTCGGCACCAAGAAGGCGCTCGACCTGAACATGAAGCTCGAGTTCACGCGCAACGTCGAGCGCTACCAGTTCATGAAGTGGGGCATGCAGGCCTTCGACACCTTCGGCGTCGTGCCGCCCGGCTTCGGCATCGTCCACCAGGTCAACCTCGAGTACCTGGCGCGCGGCGTGTTCAAGAGCAAGGCGAAGAAGGGCGAAACGCCGGTCTACTACCCCGACTCGCTGGTCGGCACCGACAGCCACACGACCATGATCAACGGCATCGGCGTGGTCGGCTGGGGTGTCGGCGGCATCGAGGCCGAAGCGGCAATGCTCGGCCAGCCGGTGTACTTCCTGACGCCCGACGTGGTCGGGTTCGAGTTCACCGGCCGCCTGCGCGAAGGCGTGACCGCCACCGACCTGGTGCTGGCAGTGACCGAGATCCTGCGCAAGGTCAAGGTCGTCGGCAAGTTCGTCGAATTCTTCGGCGAAGGTGTCGCCAGCCTGCCGGTGCCCGACCGCGCGACGATGGCCAACATGGCGCCGGAATACGGTGCGACGATGGGATTTTTCCCCGTCGACGACAAGACGATCGAGTACTTCGAGGGCACCGGCCGCACCAAGGAGGAGATCGAAGCCTTCCAGGCCTACTTCAAGGCCCAAGGCCTCTACGGCATTCCGCGCGCCGGGCAGATCGACTATTCGTCCGTCGTGAGCCTCGACCTCGGTACGGTCACGCCGAGCCTGGCCGGCCCGAAGCGGCCGCAAGACCGCATCGAGCTCGGCAAGGTCAAGGCGCAGTTCACCTCGCTGTTCTCGAAGGCGCCAACCGAGAACGGCTTCAACCAGCCGGCCGGCCACCTGCTGACACGTCACCTCGTGCGAGCGCAGGACGCACGCAACGGCGAAGGCAACGGCGCGAAGATCCCGCACACGCCTTCGGTGCAGCCCGGCTCGCCGCGATTCGTCGAGGAGATGACCGCGAACAAGCCGACCTTGGCCGCGGCTCTGCACGAAGCCGAGCCGACGCTGCCAGCGCACAACGACATGACGGTCGGCAACGGCGACGTGCTGATCGCCGCCATCACCTCCTGCACCAACACCTCGAACCCGAGCGTCATGCTCGCCGCCGGCCTGCTCGCGAAGAAGGCGGTCGAGGCCGGGCTCAAGGTGCAGCCGCATATCAAGACCTCGCTGGCGCCCGGCTCGCGCATCGTCACGGAGTACCTGACCAAGGCGGGCCTGATTCCCTATCTCGAAAAGCTCGGCTTCAACGTCGCCGCCTACGGCTGCACGACCTGCATCGGCAACGCCGGCGACCTGACGCCCGAGATCAACGACGCGATCGCCCAGAACGACCTCGTCTGCGCCGCCGTGCTCTCGGGCAACCGCAACTTCGAGGCGCGCATCCACCCGAACCTGAAGGCCAACTTCCTCGCCAGCCCGCCGCTTGTCGTCGCCTACGCGATCGCCGGCACGGTGCTGCGCGACCTGATGACCGAGCCGGTCGGCAAGGGCAAGGGCGGCAAGGACGTGTTCCTCGGCGACATCTGGCCGACGAGCGACGAGATCGCCGCGCAGATGAAGTTCGCGATGAACGGCAAGGCCTACAAGGAGAACTACGACAAGGTCGCGACCGAGCCCGGTCCGCTCTGGGAAAAGATCAAGGGCGTCAGCGGCCAGGTCTACGACTGGCCGAAGTCGACCTACATCGCCGAGCCGCCGTTCTTCGAAGGCTTCAAGATGCAGCCGCAGATCACCCGGCCTGGCGTCAAGGGCGCGCGCGCGATCGGTCTCTTCGGCGACTCGATCACCACCGACCACATCTCGCCCGCCGGCGCGATCAAGGAATCGTCGCCGGCCGGCGTCTGGCTGAAGGAGCACGGCGTCGTCAAGGCCGACTTCAACTCCTACGGCTCGCGCCGCGGCAACCACGACGTGATGATGCGTGGCACCTTCGCCAACGTGCGCATCAAGAACCTGATGATTCCACCCGATGCCACCGGCTCGCGCGAGGAAGGCGGCGTGACGCTGTTCCAGCCGAAGTCAGAAGGCGGCAAGCGTGCCGCCGGCGAAAAGATGTTCATCTACGACGCGGCAATGAAGTACATGGCCGAGGGCACGCCGACCATCGTCTTCGGCGGCGAGGAATACGGCACCGGCTCGAGCCGCGACTGGGCGGCCAAGGGCACGCAGCTGCTCGGCATCAAGGCCGTGGTGGCGAAGAGCTTCGAGCGCATCCACCGCTCCAACCTGGTCGGCATGGGCGTGCTGCCGCTGCAGTTCAAGCCTGGCGACTCTTGGGAATCGCTCGGCATCAAGGGCGACGAAGCCTTCGACGTCGAGATCACCGCCGACCTGCGGCCGCAGCAGGACGCGACGCTCGTCATTCACTCTGCCGATGGCACGAGTCGCTCGGTGCCACTGACCTTGCGCATCGACACGCCGATCGAGGTCGACTACTACCGGCACGGCGGCATCCTGCCGTTCGTGCTGCGGCAGTTGCTGGCCGCCTGAAGCGAGCCCCCGGCGCGGCGCTAGTCGCGGTTGCTCGGCCCGTCGCAAGCCGGGTCGTAGCCTTGCGCCGAGTCGCGGACGATGCCGTCGGGCCGCATGCTCACCTGGTAGATGATGCAGTCGGTCCGGCTGTAGCGGTAGTTCCAGATCGACAGGTGCTCCTGCCACACGCCGAAGATCCAGGTCGGCGGACCGACGCGCGCCAGCACCTGGTCGCGCGTCATTCCCGCGCGGATCGTGGCGAGGTCGGCCTCGGTGGCGGTGGCGCGGAACTGGCCGTTTGCCGCGCATCCCGCGGTAGCCAGAACGAGCAGCAGAGTGGCGGCGCGACGGAAGAAGACGGACTTTGTGTCTCGCATCGGATGTCTCCTGTGTTCGACCATCGACCTTCGCAGTCGATCCGCCGCATTCTGAGCGCCTTGACGAAGCCACGTTCGTGACGCGCTCTCTAGAATCGCTCGATGCAGGCAGAAATACGCGGCGCCGCCGCTCCCGACTTCGTCGATTACCTCGACCACGGCATCCAGGTCGTCGACACCGGCTTTCACCGGCCGCGCTTCGACGCCGCATACCTGATCGTGGAAAAAGGCCGGGCCGCCTTCATCGACAGCGGCACCAACCATTCGGTGCCACGCCTCCTGGCGGCTCTCGACGCGGCAAACCTGGCGCCCGAGGCCGTCGATCTCGTCATCGCCACGCATGTTCACCTGGACCACGCCGGCGGCGTCGGCCTGCTGATGCGGCACCTGCCGAGGGCGCGCCTGGTGGTGCATCCGCGCGGCGCACGCCACATGATCGACCCGGACCACCTCGTCAAGGGCGCGACGACCGTCTACGGCGCTGACGAGGTCGAGCGCTCGTACGGAACGATCGTCGGCGTGCCCGCGGAACGGGTCGTCGAGACCTCGGACGGAATGACGATGGCGCTCGCGGGCCGGCCGCTACTCTTCCTGCACACGCCGGGTCACGCGATGCACCATCACTGCATCTGGGACGAGCGCAGCCGCGGCATCTTCACCGGCGACACCTTCGGCCTCTCGTACCGCGAGTTCGACACCGCGCGCGGCGCCTGGATCATGCCGACGACCACGCCGGTGCAGTTCCAGCCCGAAGCCTTGCGCCACTCGATCGAGCGCCTGCTCGCCTTCGCGCCGCAGCAGATCTACGTCACGCACTACGGATCTGTCGGCGACGTGCCGCGGCTGGCGGACATCTTGCTCGGCCAGCTCGACGAGATGGTCGCGTTCGCGAAGTCGATCGCCGCGAGCCCAGGGCGGCACGAGGTGCTCAAGCAAGGGCTCGGCGAGATCCACCTCAAGAGTCTTCGCGCGCACGGCGTGGCGATGAGCGACGAGCGGATCCGCGAGCTGCTCGCGCTCGACTTCGAGCTCAACGCCCAGGGCATCGGCATCTGGCTGGACAGGACCACCGCATGAGCGAGATTCGCTTCGATTTCGGCGGCAAGGTCGCCGTCGTCACCGGCGCGGCCAACGGCATCGGCGCGGCTTGTGCGCGGCTGTTCGCCGCGAGCGGCGCGAAGGTCGCGCTGTGGGACGTCGACGAGGCCGCGGCCCGGACGCTCGCCGCGGAAGTCGGCGCCGGCGCACGCGCCATGCGCTGCGACGTGACGAAACCCGGCGAAGTCGCATCGGCCACCGCGGCCACGATCCAGGCCTTCGGCCGCATCGACATCCTCGTCAACAACGCCGGCATCTTTCGCGCCGCCGATTTCCTCGACATCAGCGAGGCCGACTGGGACGCCGTCATCGGCGTCAACCTGAGCGGCGCGTTTCGGGTCGGTCAGGCGATCGCGCGCGAGATGGCGAAAACGGGCGGCGGCGCGATCGTGAACATGAGCTCGGTCAACGGCGTCATGGCGATTCCGACGATCGCCAGCTACAACGCAAGCAAGGGCGGCATCAACCAGCTGACCCGGGCCATGGCGCTGTCGCTCGCCGACCGCGGCATCCGCGTCAACGCCGTCGCGCCGGGAACGATCGCCACCGAGCTTGCGCAGAAAGCCGTGCTCGGCAGCCCCGAAGCGAAGGAACGGATCATGGGCCGCACGCCCCTGCGCCGGCTCGGCGAGCCCGCCGAAGTGGCGGCGGTCTGCGCCTTTCTCGCCAGCGACGCGGCGAGCTACATGACCGGCGAGATCGTCGCCGTCGACGGCGGCCGGCTCGCCCTCAACTACACGATGCCGCCGCGCGAACCGGCTTAGCGAACCCTCAGTCCTCGCTGTCGCCCAGCAGCGTCAGGCATTCTTCGACCGCGGCGTGCAAGCGCGCGACGGCCTCGGCTCCCACCCGTTCGTTGAACGCGAGCTGGGCCCGCTTCCAGGCGCGCTGAGCCTCGGCGCGCTTCACGCGCCCGGCGTCGGTGGCGCTGACCATGCGACTGCGATCGTCTTCGCCCGGGCCGACGACGACCCAGCCCGCGACCACCAGAAGCTGCAGGTTTCGCGTCAGCGTCGACGCGTCGAGGTCCATCGCCCGGGCCAGCTCGCCGGGGCGGATCGGGCCGAGCTGCACGACATGGCTCAGCAGCGAATACTGGGTCGTCTTCAGCCCCGAGCCGGCGACGACGCGGTCGAAGTGCTGGCTGATGCGGCGCGAAAGGCGACGCACCTTCTGGCTGCTGCAACCGCGCGGCGAGACCGGCACATCGACAGGCGGCGGATTGGATCGGGAACGGGCAGCGACAACCATAATCAATTGTAGCTACAATCTTTGCAGCTGCAAAGGAAACCATGTTCGCCCAAGTCTTGTCCGGCCTGCTCGGCCGCCGCGGAATCCACTATGCATGGGTGATCGCCGCGGTCACGTTTTTTGCGATGCTCACCACCTCGGCGGCGCTCGGCCTGCCGGGCGCGATGCTGAAGCCGCTCAGCCAGGAGTTCGGCTGGACCACCGACCAGCTCTCGTCGGTGTTCGCGGTTCGCTTCGCCTTGTTCGGCCTGCTCGGCCCGTTCGCCGCGGTCTTCATCGGCCGCTACGGACTGCGCCGGGTCATGATGGCGGCGGCCGCGTTCATCGCCCTGGCCATGGCGCTCGCGACGCAGATCACCCAGCTCTGGCAGCTCTTCATCCTGTGGGGCCTGGTGCTCGGCTGCGGCACCGGCCTGACGGCCCTGGTGCTGGGTGCGATGGTCGCCAATCGCTGGTTCACGGCACGCCGCGGCCTGGTCGTGGGACTGCTCGCGGCGAGTACGGCCACCGGCCAGCTCATCTTCCTGCCCATCGCCGCCTGGCTGATCGAGAACGTCGGTTGGCGCTACGCGGTGATCCCGGTGTTCGTCGCCTGCATCGTCGTCGCGGTCCTCGTGTTCGCGCTGATGCAGGACAGCCCGAAGGTGATCGGCCTGCGCGCTTACGGCGAGGCCGGCGCCGACCCGGCTCCCGCCGCCGCCGGCGCGGCCGTGCCGCACAGCTTCTGGGGTCCGTTCACCGTGCTCGCGGAAGCGGTCCACAACCGCACGTTCTGGATCCTCGCCGGCACCTTCTTCATCTGCGGCCTGAGCACCAACGGCCTGGTCCAGACGCACTTCATCTCGCTGTGCGGCGACAACGGCCTGAGCGCCGTGCCCGCGGCTTCGGTGTTGTCGATGATGGGCGCTTTCGACCTGGTCGGTACCACGCTCTCCGGCTACCTGTCCGACCGCTTCGACAATCGCAAGCTCCTGTTCTGGTACTACGGCCTGCGCGGCCTGTCGCTGTTCTGGCTCCCGTTTTCCACCTACACGCTCTACGGTCTGTCGATGTTCGCGCTGTTCTACGGCCTGGACTGGATCGCCACCGTGCCGCCTACCGTCAAGCTCGCCGCGCAGGCGTTCGGCAAGGAGCGGGCCGGGCTCGTGTTCGGCTGGGTGTTCGCGGCGCATCAGCTCGGTGCGGCGGTGGCCGCCTATGGCGCGGGGCTGACGCGCACGCTGCTCATGACGTACAACCCGGCGCTGT
>JBDTNU010000142.1:0-8454 GCA_039933535.1 Caldimonas sp.
CGCGGGTCGAAGTAGTCGTATTCGATGGCGTAGCCCGGCCGCACGATGTGCGCGTTTTCCAGCCCGGCGATCGAATGCACGGCGTCGAGTTGAACCTGGAACGGCAGCGAGGTCGAGATGCCGTTCGGATAGATCTCATGCGTCGACAGTCCCTCGGGCTCGAGAAAGATCTGGTGCGAATCCTTGCCCGCGAAGCGATTGACCTTGTCTTCGATGCTCGGGCAGTAGCGTGGCCCGATCCCATCTATCTTGCCGGTGAACATGGGGCTCTCGGCAAAGCCGGCACGAATGATCTCGTGGGTTCGCTCGTTGGTCTGGGTGATCCAGCAGGAAACCTGCCGCGGATGCTGGGCCGGGTCGCCGAGAAAACTGAACACAGGCACGTCCTGATTCAGCGACAAAGCCCGGCCAGCGCCATCGCCGGGTTGCTCTATCAGCTTGCTGTAGTCGATCGAGCGACCATCGAGACGAGGCGGCGTGCCAGTTTTCAGGCGTCCTTGCGGCAGCTTCAGCTCCTTCAGACGCGCAGAAAGCGTTACCGAAGGCGGGTCGCCCGCGCGTCCGCCGGCGTGGCTTTGCAGGCCGACATGGATCCGGCCGTCGAGAAAAGTACCGGCCGTCAAGATCACGGCGGCGCATGAGAAGCGAATGCCTACTTGCGTGATAACGCCCGCCACTTGGTCGCCGGACACGATCAGGTCGTCACACGCCGCCTGAAACAGCCACAGATTAGGCTGGTTTTCCAGACGCCTGCGAATCGCCGCGCGATACAGGACCCGATCGGCTTGCGCCCGCGTTGCGCGAACGGCGGGACCCTTCGAGCCGTTAAGAGTCCGGAAATGGATTCCGGCCTCATCGGCCGCTTCAGCCATCGCGCCGCCCAGGGAGTCGATCTCCTTGACGAGATGGCCCTTGCCGATGCCGCCGATCGACGGGTTGCAGCTCATTTGCCCGAGCGTCTCGAGCGAATGGGTCAGCAACAGCGTGCTTGCGCCCATTCGAGCGGCCGCGAGCGCCGCCTCGGTACCTGCGTGTCCGCCGCCGATCACGACGACATCGAATTTTTTGGGAAACTGCATGCGGCCCGCTCCGGCGAGGGCCGATTGTATTTTTTCCCGCGCTCTCAGGCCAAGGTGGCCGGGAGCAGCATTTCGGTGTGGTCGATTCCGTCTTCGAGATACGGCGGGCCCACCGCGACGAAATCGAGGCTGGCGTAGAAGCGTTCCAATCGAGTCTGGGCCGAAATGCGGATAGCCATGCCGGGCCAGACCTTCGCCACGCGGGCAATGGCCCGCACCATCACTTCGCGGCCGAGGCCGCGACCGCGTCCCGCGCCGACGGTGACTACGCGTCCGATCGAAACTTCAGCGTACTTCACGCCCGGGTCGATCACGCGCGCATAGCCGAGCGGCTCGCGTTGCACGCTCGACCACGCGGCGAGGTGATAGGCCCGCTCGTCGAAGCCGTCGGCATCGAGATAGACACACTGCTGCTCGATCGCGAATGCGAGCTGCCGGGCAGCGTAGATGTTCTGCAGCTCGCGCACATGAAGGTCGTCGAAGCGGCGCCATCGCCAATCGATGTCGTCCGGCAGTGATGCTGCTCCGGTGCCGATCGCCTCGCTCATTTCAGCGCTGCCTGCCGCAGCATGCGGGCGACGTACCAGACGCCGGCCGCGGCGAGCACGATGCAGACGAACAGCGGGATCAGCACCTGTGCCACGCTGAAGTCCTCGCCCTTCAGAACGCGCGTCATCAAGGTGTTCTGTGCCAGTGCCGGCACCCACAGGTGCCAGGGCGCTTCGGTGCCGAGATTGAAGACGTTGACGAGCGGCAGCAGCGAGGTCAGCAGGACGACGACCGTCGAGCTCGCCTGCGCCTCCTTGAAAGTCTTGCAGCGGATCGCGACCGCCATGAGCACGGCCGAGAGCGCCGCCGCAAACGGCAGCAGGACGACGAGAAAGAGCAGCGCTTCGCGCGGGCCGTACTGGAACATCGCCGCCAGCGTGTCGCTGCGCAGCACCCACTGCCCGGGCAGAAAGCTGAACGAGCTCAACACCGCGATCAGCATGCTCACGCAGGCGACGGCGCCCCATTTGCCGACGACCAGCGCCCAGCGTCCCGTCGGATTCATGAGCAAGGGCTCGAGGGAGCCTCGCTCGCGCTCACCCGCCGTCGTGTCGAGCGCGGCGGTCAGCGCCCCATAGAGCACGGCCATCATCACGAAGTAGGGCAGCATGCCGGTGATCCGTGTCGCGCGCGTCTGCGTGCTCGCGAGGTCTCGCTCTTCGACCTGCATCGGCTCGAGCACCTGCACCGCGACGCCGCGCAAGGCGAGGTTGAGGACCACGCGCTCGCGACCGAAGCCACCGAGCAGCCGCTCGATGCGCGCGGTCGACGCCTCCGAGCGCTGGTTCGCGCTGTCGGACACGATCTCGACCACCGGCGCATCACCGCGCGCGAGCGCCGCTTCGAAGTCGGCGGGCACGACGACGACCGGGTCGCTGAAGCTCGACTTGCGCAATTGCGCCTCATAGTCGGCCGGCGGCGCCTTCACGGTGTAGGTCTGCCGCTCGAGAAAATTGCGCAGCGTCGGCGCGTTGGAGAGCCCGGCGACATAGACCTCGCGCTGCTCGGCACGCGCTTCGAGCGACGCGACCAGGGCCGAGATCGCCATCAGCACCAGCGGCCCCATGAGCACCGACGACACGAGCACCGTGAGCAAGGTCCGACGGTCGCGCAGCGCGTCGGTCAGCTCCTTGCGCAGGACCGTGAGCACAGCGCGGAAGTTTCGGGTCATGGCACGGCCCTCGACGCACCCGCATCGCCTCGAATCGGCGCGAAAGCGAGCTTGACGAACGCCTCCTCGAAGTCGCTCTCGCCAGTCCGCTCGAGCAATTCGCCGACCGTGCCGCTCGCGACCGTGCGACCGTCGGCAATGACGACGACGCTGTCGCAGAGTCGCTCGACCTCTTGCATGATGTGCGTCGAAAAGACGATGCACTTGGCGCCGCCCGCCGGTGTGCGCAGCCAGCGCAGGCTGTCGCGCAAAGCGCGCGTGGCGAGCACGTCGAGGCCGTTGGTCGGCTCGTCGAGAACGATGTTGGCCGGGTCGTGGACGAGCGCACGCGCCAGGGCCGTCTTCATCCGCTCGCCCTGGCTGAAGCCATCGGTGCGGCGATCGAGCAGGGCGGTCATGTCGAACATGCGCGCCAGGTCCTGGGCGCGCGCGTCGGCAGCGTCGCGCTCCATCCCCTGCAACGCACCGTAGTAGACGATGTTCTCGCGTGCCGTGAGACGCGGATACAGGCCGCGCGAGTCAGAGAGCACGCCCATCCGGGCCAGCACATCGCGTGGCCGCGCGACGACATCGATGCCGTCGACCGAGAGCTGGCCCGCCTCGGGCGTGATGAGCCCGGCCAGCATGCGCAAGGTCGTCGTCTTGCCGGCACCATTGGGCCCGAGCAGGCCCGTGATGTGGCCGCCCGGCGCGATGAAGCTCACGTCGCGAACCGCGTGCACGACACGCGATGCTTCACGATTGCGACCCAGGCCGACGAACCCGGTCAAGCCGCGCTTTCCCGAGCCGGCGGCAACGAACGATCTGGCGACGCCGCTGACCTCGATCATCGCGCCGGCTCCGAAGACTTGGCATTCGCCGAACTCAGCGAGACGAAGGCGAGCGGCCGCGGCACCTGCGACGCGCAGCCGGCATCGACGGCCAGCGCCTCGGCGTCGGTGGCGGCGTCGATGAAGCGGAACACGACGTCGCGCATGCAGCCGATCGACATCACGCCGTGCCCGGCGTTGGCGACGACAACGTGCTTGGCCATCGGCCCCAGCGCCATGGCGACGCGCTCGCCATGGCGAGGCGGCGTCACCGGGTCGATGCCGCCGCTCAACACGAGCACCGGCGACTCGCTCTTCGGCAGCGTGTAGAACGCTGCCGGCACGGCGCCGCGCGGCCAGATGGCGCAGAGCTTCTCGTAGTTGCGGGCGAAGGCGACGCCGAAATCGGCGCCCGGCTTGTCGGTGCTCGCAGCGAGCCGCGGCAGGTCTTCGGCGCAGACCACCGACAGGTGCATGCCGGTCGCAAGCCGGCTCGACTTCCTGGCGAGCTGGGTCGCGCCGAGGCCGATCAGGCCGGCGTAGTCGCCGCGCGTCGCGGCGTCGATCGCCTCGGGCAGCGCGGCGGCGAGCGCCGGCGAATAAAGCGCGCCGCGCACTGCCCCGAGCACGAGCTCGCGGGTCAAGGTGAATGTCTCCTCCCGGCCGGTCAGCGCGTGCTGCGCCTTGACTTGGCCCGGCAGGCCTTGCAGCAACGCGGCGAAGCGCGCGTGGAGGTCGGGATGGGCCTTCGCGCACGCAGGGTCGGCGGCGCACGACTCGAGCAATCGGTCGAGCGCCGCCTGGTTGTCGGTGGAAAAGCTCGCCGGCAAGACCATGTCAGGCGGCGCCACGCCATCGATCACGCTGCGCCGCACGGTCTTCGGAAACTGGCGCAGCACTTCGAGCGCAACCCGTGTGCCGTAGGAGCCGCCGACCAGATCGATGCGCTCGGCACCGAGCTGCCGACGCACCGCATCGAGGTCCTGGACCGCGATCGTCGTCGTGAAGAAACCGAGGTCGCTCTCCGCCTTGATGTAAGGCTGTTTCAGGAGCGCCGCCTTGCATTGAACGATCAGGCGAAGCTGGCGCTCCGGCTCGGATTGATCGGCCAGCGTTTCGTCTTCCGGATCCTTGCAGGTCAATGGCGCCGAGTCACCGGTACCGCGCTGATCGACGAAGACGATGTCGCGCCGGTTGTTGAGGCGGGAGAACAGCGACATCGCCTGCGCCGCGAGCGCCACCGCGCTCTGCCCGGGCCCGCCCGCGAGAAAGAACACGGGGTCGGCGAGCTTGCGTCGCGCCATCGCCGGAACGACGACGTACTTGATCTCGAGCGTGCCGCGCCCGGCGTGATCGGGGTCGAGCGGTCGTTGCACGGAGCCGCACAGCACGCCATTGCGGATGCCCGCGACGTGACACTCGCTCAGCACCGGTGTCACATCTGCCGCGGCAGCCGAGCCCGCCGACATGCACGCCGCCGCGAACATCGCCGCGGCGAGCGTCCACGCGACGCTCCGCGTCATTGGCCCAGGGTGCGCTTCAGCTCGCCACTGGCGATCAGCGCTTCGATCTCCTGCCCGCCACCGACCAGCGTGCCCTTGACGAATACCATTGGAAAGGTCGGCCAGCCGGTCCACATCTTCAGCGCATTGCGTCTGCGCCACGCCTTGAAGTAGCTGCCGAATTCGAGGTACTGGTGAGCGACGCCGGCGGCAGCAAGGGCCTTGCGCGCGCGCCTCACGAACGGGTTGCCAGCCATGCCGACCACGAGCACGGCATTCGAGGTCGCTGCCGCCTGCACGTTGTGAACGATGTCGGCGTTCGAGGTGGCGATCTTTTCGCGGATGGCGGGATGCAGGCGCGCTTCTTCGAGAACGGTTCGGGGCATGGCTGATCTCGTCCGGGTGCGGAGTGGCGGCGACCATACCATCGCCGCGAAGACCGCTTCAGCCGGTGAGGACACCGCGCTGGAAATCGCTCACCGCCCGTTGCAGCTCGGCCGTCGTGTTCATCACGAACGGGCCGTACTGGGCGATCGGTTCGCCGAGCGGACGGCCCGCGACCAGCAGCACGCGCGCCGGCGCACCGAGCCCGGCAGGCGCCGCGAAACGCACGCCGTTCGCTCCGTCCTCGTTGCCAATCACGGCCATGCGCTCGACCTCGACCCGCGAAGGCGCTACATCGCCGATATCGACGGCACCGGCGAACACATAGGCGAACGCGTTGTGCCCCGCCGGAATCGCGGCATCGAAGGCGGCCCCCGCTGGAATCGCGATGTCGAGAACGATCGGCTCGGTGGTCGGCCGCGTCACCGCGCCGGCAATGCCGTGGCTCGCTCCGGCGATGACGCGGACCTGGACGCCCTCGGCCGTGGTCAAGGCCGGAATGGCGGCCGGCGCGATGTCGCGGTATGCCGGTGCCTGCATCTTGTCGCTCGCGGCGAGGTTGACCCAGAGCTGGAACCCGGCCATCCGGCCCGCCTCCTGCTCCGGCATTTCGGAATGGACGATGCCGCGCCCCGCGGTCATCCACTGCACGCTGCCGGGCTCGAGCAGGCCGACGTTGCCGACGCTGTCGCGATGCCGCATCCGGCCCTCGAGCATGATCGTCACGGTCTCGAAGCCGCGGTGCGGGTGATCGGGAAAGCCGCCGATGTAGTCGGCGGCGGCGTCGCTGCCGAAGGCGTCGAGCATCAGGAACGGGTCGAGGCGCTGCTGAAGCGGCTGGGTGAGGACGCGGGTGAGCTTCACGCCGTCGCCGTCGGACGTGGGCTGGCCGCGAACGACGCGCTCGACGCCACGCGAGCGAAATGGGGTGGGGTCGGGGGTGGGGTCGGAAGTGTTCATGCGATCAATGTAGCGACCGCCGGATCCGACGCAAGCGTCGCAGGTTCGCACACATCGTTGAACGTCCTCGAATGCACCCTTGCCGCAGGCGCGGTGTAATACGCGCCCCACTCCTTGCGACTCCACACCTCATGAAGCTTTACTACAGCCCCGGCGCCTGTTCGCTTTCTCCGCACATCGTCCTGCGCGAAGCAGGCCTTGCCTTCGAACCGGTGCTCGCCAGCACCAAGTCGCACAAGCTGGAAGACGGCACCGACTACTACACGATCAATCCCAAGGGCTACGTGCCGCTGCTCGAGCTCGACAACGGCCAGCGCCTGAGCGAAGGCCCGGCCATCGTCCAGTACATCGCTGACCAGGTGCCCGACAAGAAGCTGGCCCCGCCCGCCGGGACGATGGAACGCTATCGCCTGCAGGAATGGCTCAACTTCATCACCAGCGAGCTGCACAAGGGCATCGGCGGTATCTTCAACCCGGCGATGCCGGAAGAAGCCAAGGCGCTGATGCGCACCAAGGCGCTCGGGCGGCTGACTTACGTCGATGCGCAGCTCGAAGGCAAGCAATACCTGATGGGCGACGCTTTCACGGTGCCCGATGCCTACCTGTTCACGGTGGCGAGCTGGACCAAGCACACCGGCATCGACATTTCGGGGCTCAAGAACCTCGGCGCGTTCATGGCGCGCATGGCCGCTCGCCCGGCAGTGCACGAAGCCATGAAGGCCGAGGGTCTGCTCAAGTAGCCATGCTGACGCGGCGCCTCGTCCTTCTGCTCGCCGCTGCCGCTGCCGCGGTGCCGGCGTGGGCCGCGTCACCATCGCCTGGCCGCTACCAGGCAACGCTTTGCGTCGCGACTTCGGCCTCGGCGCCGCCCGGTTGCGGCCCCGCAGAGCTCGACATCCGCCCCGGTGCGCGCGCCGAAGTTCGCGTGGCCGACGTCGTCTATCGGCTACACCTGCGGCCTGCGCAGGTCGATGTCTCGATCATGCAAGGCCGGATGGAACTCGACGAATTCAGCGCCGAATACGAGTGGCGGGGCGATGTGTTGAGCTTCGTCGATACGGAGAAGAAGGCGCGGTACGAGGTGCGGACCGGGGCGCGGCTGCATCCGCCGCGCTAGCTCGCCTATCGTCCTGCGGGGCGCGATCAGGCGAGATGGGCGGCCGCCAGCAAGGCCCGCGTGTAGGGCTCGCGGGGAGCTTCGAACAGCGCTTCTGCCTCGCCCTCTTCGACGACCGCGCCGTCCTTCATCACCATCACGCGGTGCGACATCGCCCGCACGACAGCGAGGTCGTGGCTGATGAAGAGGTAACTCATGCCGTAGCGGCGCTGAAGGTCGACGAGCAAAGCGAGCACCTGCTGCTGGACCGAGACGTCGAGGGCCGAGGTCGGCTCGTCGAGCACCAGGATTTCGGGACGCAGGACGACCGCGCGGGCGATCGCGATGCGTTGGCGCTGGCCCCCCGAGAACTCGTGTGGATAGCGACCGAGCGCGTCGGTCATGCCGCTCGCGGCGCCGAGTCCGACCTCGTCGAGCATCTGCGCGACGATTGCCTCCCGCCCCGCGCGGTCGAGCTCGGGCCGATGCAGTTCCAGGCCCTCGCCGACGATGCGGCCCACCGTCATGCGCGGACTGAGCGAGCCGAACGGATCCTGGAACACCACCTGCATGCGACGCCGCAGCGTCTTGCGGGCCTCGGCATCGGTGGTGTCGAGCGGCCGGCCATCGAGCGAAATGCTGCCCTCGGCGATCGGCTGCAAGGCGAGCAGGGCCATTCCGAGCGTCGTCTTGCCCGAGCCCGATTCGCCGACGATCCCGAGCGTCTCGCCCCGGCGCAGCGACAGCGTCGCATCGCGAACGGCATCGAAGCCGCGCGTTCGAAACCAACCGACCGGAATGTCGAAGCTGACCCGGATTCCCTTGGCTTCGACGACCCGCGGCGCGTCCGCGGCGATCGCCTGCACCAGGCGACGCGGCCGGCTCGCGAGCAGCTTCCTCGTGT
>JBDTNU010000143.1:0-8440 GCA_039933535.1 Caldimonas sp.
GCGATCACCGAATACTCGGCCGGCCGCAGCAGGATCTGCTGCAGGAAGGCGTCGGCGATCACGTCCTTGACGATGATCTCCTTGCTGTTCTTCGGATTCTTGAACTTGCTCCAGGGCCCGCCGTCGATCAGTTCGGCGCCGAATTCCTTTGCCGCCAGGGCATAGCCCCAGTCGCGAAATCCGCCTTCGGTGAACTTCATGATGTTGCCCTTGTGCACCAGGGTCACCGAAGACTTGTCGTTGTCGATCGCGTACTGGATCGCCTTGCGAACGAGGCGCTCGGTACCCTCGCGCGAGACCGGCTTGATGCCGATGCCGGAGGTGTTCGGGAAGCGGATCTTCTTGACACCGAACTCTTCCTGCAGGATCTTGATGAGTCGCTTCGCCTGCTCGCTCTCGGCCTCGAACTCGATGCCGGCATAGATGTCTTCGGAGTTCTCCCGAAAGATCACCATGTTGGTCTTCTCCGGCGCCTTCACCGGCGACGGCACGCCCTTGAAGTACTGGATCGGGCGCAGGCAGACGTAAAGGTCGAGCTGCTGGCGCAGCGCGACGTTGAGCGATCGGATGCCGCCGCCGACTGGCGTCGTCAGCGGTCCCTTGATGGAGACGACGTATTCCTTGACCGCTTCGAGCGTCTCGTCCGGCAGCCAGACGTCGGGGCCGTAGACGCGGGTCGACTTCTCGCCAGCGTAGACCTCCATCCAGTGGATCTTCTTCTTGCCGCCGTAGGCCTTGGCGACCGCGGCGTCGACGACCTTGATCATGACCGGCGTGATGTCGGCGCCGGTGCCGTCGCCCTCGATGAAGGGAATGATCGGATGGTCAGGCATCACCAGCGAAAAATCGGCGTTGACCTTGATCTTTTGCCCGCCGTCGGGCACCTTGATGTGCTGATACATGAAAATAGGTCTCCGCTGGCTTCGCCGTGGTGGAATGCAACCCGAAATTCTAAGTCGGATGAAGAACGATGGATGAGAAACCCCGGATGCTCGTCGCAGGCTTGGTGAGCCTGTGCTTTGCGGCGAGCGCCGCTGCCCAGGACGGACCTCAGTCCTTGCCGAAGATGCGTCTGAACGCCGGCATTCACAACATCGACGCCGAGTTCGCGCAGACGGCCGAACAGCGCGAGATCGGTCTCATGTTCCGCCCGGTGATGAGCGCCAACGACGGCATGTTGTTCGCCTTCGAACGCGCCGGGCAGCAGTGTTTCTGGATGAAGAACACGCTCATCCCGCTCGACGCCGCATTCGTCGCCGACGATGGCGCCATCGTCAACATCGAGCACATGAAGCCGCAGACCCTGGACGGCCATTGTTCCGAAAAGCCGGTGCGCTTCGTCCTCGAGATGAACGACGGCTGGTTTGCCAAGCGCGGCATCAAACCGGGCTACAAGCTCAAGGGCCTGCCGGCGGTGCACTGAGGCTCCGCCCTCGCGAGCGGAGGCGCTGCAGGTTCAGGCGAAGTTCTTCGCCACGAAGTCCCAGTTCACGAGCGCGCCGAGAAACGTCTCGGCCCACTTCGGGCGCGCATTGCGATAGTCGATGTAGTAGGCGTGCTCCCAGACGTCGATCGTCAGCAGCGCCTTTTCGGCCGTCGTGAGCGGCGTTCCTGCAGCGCCCATGTTGACGATGTCGACGCTGCCGTCGCCTTTCTTCACCAGCCAGGTCCAGCCAGAGCCGAAGTTGCCAACCGCGCTCTTCTGGAACGCTTCCTTGAAGGCCGCGTACGTGCCCCATTTGGCCTTGATCGCCGTGGCGAGGTCGCCCGAAGGCTCGCCACCGCCGGCTGGCTTCATGCAGTTCCAGAAGAAGGTGTGGTTCCAGATCTGGGCCGCGTTGTTGTAGATGCCGCCGGTCGCCTTCTTGACGATGTCCTCGAGAGCCATCGTCTCGAACTCGGTGCCCTTCTGCAGGTTGTTCAGGTTGTCGACGTAGGCCTTGTGGTGCTTGCCGTAGTGGTACTCGAGCGTCTCTTTGCTGAGGCTGGGCGCGAGCCCATCCATCGCATACGGCAGCGGGGGCAGTGTGTGTTCCATGTCTTTCCTCTTTGCAAACGGGGTGGGTTGCCGAAGATTGTAGGCAGCTCGGGAAGGCAGCATTCGGCGTGCCCGCGCTCCCGTACGCCGGCATCGCTCAGACTGCAGTCGCCGCCGGGGAGATCGACCTGACGTCGACGTCTGCCAGGCCGTCGTGAAGGGTAGCGACCAGCGCGTCGCCTGGACACATCTGAGCCACCGAAGAGACCGGGTGCCCGTCGGCGTCGACCAGCAGCGCGTAGCCTCGCGCAAGTACCCGGCGCGGGTCGACGGCATCGAGGCGGATCGCCGCGGCATCGATCCGGCTCCGTTGCCATGCCAGGGCTCGCGAAACCATCACCTCGACGCGGACCGCCGCCGCCTCGACGCCGGCACGCCGTGTCGCCATGCCGCGGCGAGCCGCGCTTGCAATTCGCTGTGCCAGCAGATCCAGCTCGTGTCCACGTCGCGCCAGCCCGTCGCTCGGCCGCGACAGGCGCAAGGCGATCCGGTCGAGCCGCTGCGCCTCGCGTTCGACGGCCGCGAACGTACGCCGGAGGAGCGCGACCTCGTACGCCTCCAGCGCTTCGCGCTCGGGCGCCGTGGCCGGCGCGACGAGCTCGGCCGCCGCGGTCGGGGTGGGCGCCCGCAGGTCAGCGGCGAGGTCGGCCAAGGTGACGTCGGTCTCGTGGCCCACGCCGCTTACCACCGGCATTGGTGCAGCTCGGATCGCTCGCACCACGGCCTCTTCGTTGAACGCCCACAAGTCTTCGAGCGAGCCGCCGCCGCGGCAGACGATCAAGACCTGGACTTCGTCGCTCAGCGACGCCGCAGCGATCGCCTGGCACAAGGCGGCCGGCGCTTCAGGGCCTTGCACCAGGCTGGGATAGAGGATGACGCGGACATGCGGCGAGCGGCGCGCCAGGGTCGTGGCGACGTCGTGCAGCGCCGCGCCGGCCAGCGATGTGACCACGCCAACCGTCTGCGGATACGCCGGAAGGCCTCGCTTGGCCGCGACGGCGAACAGGCCCTCTGCCTCGAGCTTCGCCTTCAGCTGCAGAAAGCGTTCGTAGAGCGCGCCAGCGCCGCTCTTGATCATGGCTTCGACGACCAATTGCAGTTCGCCGCGCGGCTCGTAGACCGCCAGCCGGCCGCGCAATTCGACCGCATCACCTTCGCGCGGCAAGAAGGAGGACAACTGCGCGGCGCGCCGGAACATCGCGCAGCGCAGCGCGGCGCCGCCTTGTGGATCCTTCAGGTTGAAGTAGCAGTGGCCGCTCGCCGCGCGCGAAAAGCCGGAAATCTCGCCGCGAACCGTGCAAGCGGAAAAGCCTGACTCGACCAGTTCCGCGACCGCCGCGATCAGCGCGGACACGCTCCAGGCGGGGCGCGCCGACAGGGACATTGCGGCGTCATTCATCGGCAAAGCCATGACTGGCGCGGTGCCACAACTCCACAGCCGCGCCGTTACTGGCCTGCAGCGCCGAGAACGCCCGGAGCGCCGCAAGCTGATGATCTAAGTCATTGATAAACATCAACATTTTTCTGCCCAAAAGTTCAGCAATCCGTTTCCCGGGCGCGCCAACGCTGAACGCAGAAGCCGGCGGCACGAGGTTGTCCACAAAGTTGTCCACGCCTACGGTGGACGACCTTGAGGCTGTTGGGAGACCTGCAAGCCCCGTCGTTGCACGTCGAAACATCGAGTCCGCCGTGAGTCCCGGCGCACGCCATAATCCGCGCGCACGGATTCAAGCCGGTCGCCAAGGGCGGCCACACGAAAGGGCTCTATTGCTTTCGATAATACAAGCGGCCGGATGGCCGATATGGCCGCTTCTGATCTGCTCGATCGCGGCGCTGGCCTTGATCATCGAGCGGTTGACGAGCCTGCGAACCGTGCGCGTCGCGCCCCCGCGATTGATCGATGAGGTGATGTCGGTGACGCGGGCTCACCTGCCCGCCTCTGACGTTGTCAACAAGCTGGCCGAGAATTCGGTGCTCGGTGCCGTGCTCGCGGCCGGCCTGCGCGCGGTCATTGCCGAGCCGCGCATTACCGAGGTCGCCTTGCGCCACGCCTTCGAGTCGGCGGGGCGCGCGGCGGTACACCGGCTCGAGCGCTATCTAAGCGCGCTCGGCACGATCGCCTCGGCGGCGCCGCTGCTGGGTCTGATGGGTACGGTCATCGGCATGATCGAGATCTTCGGCTCGCAGTCTCCGACCGGGGCCAACAACCCGGCACTGCTGGCGCATGGCATCTCGGTCGCGCTCTACAACACGGCCTTCGGCCTCATGATCGCGATCCCGACGCTTATGTTCTACCGTTATTTCCGCGGCGTCGTCGACTCCTACACGCTCGACATGGAACAGGCCGCGAACCGGCTGGTGCCGCATCTGATGCGCTTCGCAATGCCGCGCGCCTGAGGCGATGAACTTTCGCCGGCCGCAGCCCGAAGAGCCCGAGATCAACCTGATCCCGTTCATCGACGTACTGCTCGTCATCCTGATCTTCCTGATGCTCTCGACGACGTACTCGAAGTTCACGGAGTTGCAGGTCACCTTGCCGGTCGCCGACGCCGACCAGGCGCGCGACCGGCCGCACGAGATCATCGTCGCAGTCGCCGCCGACGGCCGCTACGCAGTCAACAGGAAGCCGGTCGATGGTCGCAGCGTCGACGCGCTGGCGGCCGAGCTCACGGCGGCCGCTGGCGGCTCCAGCGAAATGATCCTGATCGTCTCGGCCGACGCCACGGCGGCACACCAGAGCGTCATCAACGTGATGGACGCGGCGCGGCGCGCGGGAATAGCCAAGCTGACGTTCGCGACGCAGTCGTCGAATGGCGGCGCCAGACCCTGAGCGATGACTTCCACGCCGGCTGATCTTCGCAGCCGGCTGAGCGGAGGCCTCGAGCGAATCTGGGCCGGGCAAGGTGTGGCGAGCAACGTCCTGCTGCCGCTCTCGTGGGCGTTCGGCGCCGTCGGCGCGACGCGGCGCGAACTCCATCGTCGCGGGCTGCTCGCGACGCATCATCTTCCCGTACGCGTCGTGGTGGTCGGCAATCTTCTTGTCGGTGGCGCCGGCAAGACGCCTGCGGTGATCTCGATCGTGACCCTGCTGCGCCAGCACGGCTGGACACCAGGAATCGTTTCGCGCGGCTATGGGCGCACCGACAATTCGGTCCGCGAGGTCGGCCCCGCGACCGACGCACGGATGGTCGGCGACGAGCCGCTCGTGCTCGTACGCAGAACCGGCGCGCCGGTGTTCGTGGGCGGCGATCGTGTTGCGGCGGGCCACGCCCTGCTCCACGCCCACCCGTCGGTCGATGTGATCGTCAGCGACGACGGATTGCAGCACCTCGGACTCGGCCGCGATGTCGAGGTCCTGCTCTTCGACGAGCGCGGCGTGGGTAACGATCGGCTGCTGCCCGCGGGAGCCTTGCGCGAGCGACTGTCGCGCAAGGGCGTAGCGCATCGGCTCGTCCTTTACAACGCGGCAGCGCCAACCACGCCACTGGCCGGCTTCGTCGGTGAACGCGCGTTGGCCGGCGTCGTCGCGCTCGACGCGTGGTGGCAGGGAGCGCCGCCCACGCTTGGCGCGCTCGAGGCCTTGCGGGGCAAGAGCGTCGTCGCCGCGGCGGGGCTGGCGCGGCCCGCGCGTTTCTTCGCCATGCTGCGCGAACACGGTCTCGTGGTGTCTGAATTGCCCTTGCCCGACCATCACGACTTTCGTACGCTGCCCTGGCCGATCAATACGAGTGACGTCGTGATCACGGAAAAAGATGCGGTCAAGATCGAGCCCCGACGTCGGATCGGCACGCGGGTATGGGTAGCGGCGCTAGACTTCAGTCCCGAGCCCGCGTTCGCCGCCGCGTTGCTCGCCTTGCTGCCGATTCCCGAGCCACCGCCGCCTCACGAAACGCATGGAAACACGTCTCCTTGAACTGCTCGTTTGCCCGATATGCAAAGGGCCGCTGCAGCATTGGCGGCCGCCACTTCAGGAGCGACAGGAGCTTGTCTGCAAGGCGGATCGGCTCGCCTTTCCGGTGCGCGACGGCGTCCCGGTGATGCTCGAAGGCGAAGCGCGCGCCTTGCCGGCGGACATCTAGGCGCATCGCCGCTTGGCCTTCCATGTCCTGATTCCGGCCCGGCTGGCGTCGACGCGCTTGCCGGGCAAGCCGCTCGCCGACATCGGCGGCCTGCCGATGATCGTGCGCGTGGCGCGCCGCGCCGCGCAATCGGGAGCGCGCTCGGTCACCGTCGCCGCTGACGACGCATCGATCGTCGCCGCGTGCGAAGCGAACGGCGTTGCCGCGGTGCTGACCGGAGCGCATCATTCGAGCGGAAGCGAACGCCTTGCCGAGGCTATGACGACGCTTCGCTTTGCGGCCACCGAGATCATCGTCAACGTGCAGGGCGATGAACCGATGATCGACCCGGCGCTGATCGATGCGTGCGCCGGTCTGCTCGAGCGCCGGAGCGACTGTGTCATGAGCACGGCGGCACACGCGATCGGCAGCACTGCCGACTTCACCAACCCGAACATCGTCAAGGTCGTCCTCGATGCCGGCGGCGGCGCCCTCTACTTCTCGCGCGCGCCGATCCCGTGGCCGCGCGACGGCGGCGCCGCCCTCGACTCGACGAGCGCAGCGTCGATGCCCTTGCGGCATGTCGGTATCTACGCGTACCGCGCGGCATTTCTTCAGCGCTATCCACGGCTCGCACCGAGCCCGCTCGAGGTGACCGAACAGCTGGAACAACTGCGCGTTCTCTGGCATGGCGAGCGCATCGCCGTGCACGTCAGCGAGGGCGAGCCTGGACTCGGCATCGATACGCAGGAAGATCTTGAAACGGCGCGCACCCTCTTCGCGGCGAACGGTGGCGCGGGTTTTGCCTGAGCTTTGCGCATGCGGCGCAGATCGCCGTGCCGCCTATGATGGCTTCTTCGTCCGTCCCCGAGACCCACGCCCACACCCATGAGACTCATCCTGTTGGGAGCGCCCGGTGCGGGCAAGGGAACGCAGGCCACGGTCATCTGCAAGCGCTACGGCATCCCGCAGATTTCGACCGGCGACATGCTCCGCTCCGCGGTCAAGGCTGGCACGCCTCTCGGTGTGGCGGCCAAAAAGGTGATGGACTCCGGCGCATTGGTCGGTGACGACATCATCATCGGTCTCGTCAAGGAACGGATCACCGAACCCGACTGCGCCGCCGGCTTCCTGTTCGACGGCTTTCCGCGCACGATCCCGCAGGCCGACGCGATGAAGGCCGCCGGCGTCAAGCTCGACTACGTGCTCGAGATCGATGTTCCCGACAGCGCCATCGTCGAGCGCATGAGCGGGCGACGCGTTCATGTCGCGTCGGGTCGGACGTACCACCTGCGCTTCAATCCGCCCAAGGTCGAAGGCCACGACGACGTGACCGGCGAGGAGCTCATACAGCGCGTCGACGACCTCGAAGAGACGGTGACCAAGCGCCTCGAGGTCTACGCGCGCCAGACGCGACCGCTGGTCGAGTACTACCAGCGCTGGGCCGCCTCCGGCCAGCCCGGTGCGCCGGCCTACCGCCGCATCAGCGGCATCGGCAGCGTCGAAGACATCAGTGCGCGGGCGCTCGCCGCGCTCGCCTGAACGAAAAAAGGAGAACGGAACGTGGAGATCGCGGGAAAGGTATTCATCGTTACCGGCGGCGCGTCGGGACTGGGCGAAGGCACGGCGCGGATGCTTGCGAAGCACGGCGCCAAGGTGGTCGTCGCCGACCTGCAGGTGGAGCGCGGCCAGGCCGTCGCCGCGGAGATCGGCGGCAGCTTCGTGCGCTGCGACGTGAGCCAGGAAGCCGACGGTCAGCAGGCCGTGGCCGCGGCGCTGGCGCTCGGCAAGCTGGTCGGTCTCGTCAATTGCGCCGGCATCGCGCTCGGAATCAAGACGGTTGGCAAGGAGGGCGCTCATCCGCTCGCCTCGTTCACGAAGACGATCACCGTCAACCTGATCGGCAGCTTCAACATGATCCGTCTTGCCGCCGAAGCGATGAGCAGGAACGAGCCCGAGGCGACCGGCGAACGTGGCGTGATGATCTCGACCGCGAGCGTTGCGGCATATGACGGGCAACAGGGTCAGGCGGCCTATTCGGCGTCGAAAGGCGGCATCGTCGGCATGACCTTGCCGATCGCTCGCGACCTGGCCCGCAACGGCATTCGCAACATGACCATCGCACCGGGCATCTTCGGCACGCCGATGATGTTCTCGATGCCCGCGGAGCTGCAACAGGCCCTTGCCGCCAGCGTGCCGTTCCCAAGTCGTCTGGGCACGCCCGAGGACTACGCCAAGCTCGTGCACCAGATCGTGACGAACGAGATGCTCAATGGCGAAGTGATTCGGCTCGACGGCGCGATCCGGCTTCCACCCCGATAGCAGAACGTCAGGCGGTGCGACG
>JBDTNU010000144.1:0-8395 GCA_039933535.1 Caldimonas sp.
GTCGAGCGCGATCCAGGCGGTGACGACGCCTTCGATGTCGGTCGGGCCGAAGTAGTAGTTGTCCTGGTGCGCGGGCTTGGGGCCACCGCCTTCTGGCGGCTTGAAGAAGATCTGGCTGAAGTAGACCGACACGCCTTTGCCGAGCACGCTCTCGACGTGCCGCACCAGGCGTTCATTGCGCGCAAGAGCCTGCACGGCCGGACGATGCGCGTGCGGGTTGTCGAGCTTGCGCAGCACCTGGCGCGCCTTGACGCCGCCATCGAGATACCAGGCGCGCTGCTCCTGAGGCAGCTCGGCCAGGAAGGCCTCGCCCCATTGCTCGATGTCGCGAACCACGGCGTCGACCTCGTCGGTCGCGAAGATGCCGTTCACCGTCAGGTGGCCCTGGTGGCGATAGAAGGCGAGGTCGATCGCGTCCATGTCGTCAGGTGGCGCGCACGTAGCTCGTCACGACCGCGGTCATGTGTGCGAGGCGCTGGTCGAGCGCGCCTTCGGTCATGAGGTCGAGCCCGAAGATCGCGCCCAGCGTGTGCTTGTTCGAGAGATAGAAGTAGGCCAGGCCGGCGATCGAGATGTAGAGCTGCATGGCATCGATGCCGGGCCGAAGCTCGCCGCTCCCGGTGCCGCGCGCAAGCACCTGGGCCAGCACCTCGATGAGCGGCGAGTTCATCTGGCGGATGCGGCGCGAGCGCTTGAGGTGGCCGGCGCGCAGCATGTTCTCGCTGTTCAGCAGGGCCAGGAATTCGGGGTGCGCAAGATAGTGGCGCCAGGTGAATGCGACCAGGCTTTCGATCGCCTGCAGCGGCGCGCTCGATTCGAGGTGCAGCTCGCGTTCGGCCGCGCGGATATCTGCATAGGTCTGCTCGAGCACGGCGAGGAAGAGCTCGTCCTTGCCTTCGAAGTAGTAGTAGATGAGCTTCTTGTTGACGCCGGCGCGCTCGGCGATCGCCTCGATGCGCGCGCCGCCGAAGCCGTGCGCCGCGAACTCGGACGTAGCGGCAGCGAGGATTTCCTGCTGCGTGCGGTCGGCGTCGCGCGAGCGGATTTCTACGACGTTGGAAGCGCGTGCGGTCACGGCCGGCATAATTCACCAAACGGTGAATTAGCGGCATCCGGACGAACCCTGATGAGCCTGTCGCGAACGCCGGCCATGCAAGGCACACTCACGCCACCACCGAACGCATACAGACGATGAACGCATCCGCCGCCTCGCCCCGACCCGCCGGCCATGCCCTGGTCGAGGCACTCATCGCCCAGGGAATCGACACCGCATTCGGCGTCCCCGGCGAGAGCTTCCTCGCGGCGCTCGACGGCTTCTACGAGCATCGCGACCGGATCCGTTTCATCGCCTGCCGACACGAGAACGGCGCGAGCTACATGGCCGAGGCGCAGGGCAAGCTGACGGGCCGGCCGGGCATCTGCTTCGTGACGCGCGGCCCGGGCGCGAGCAATGCCGCGATCGGCATCCACACCGCCTTCCAGGACTCGACGCCGATGATCGTCTTCATCGGCCAGGTGGCGAGCGACCAGCGCGACCGCGAGGCGTTCCAGGAAGTCGACTACCGGCAGATGTTCGGGCCCGGGACGCTGGGCTTCGCGAAATGGGTCGCCGAGATCGAGTCCGCGGAGCGCCTGCCTGAATACGTCGCGCGCGCCTTCCGCACCGCCATGCAGGGGCGCCCCGGACCGGTGGTGCTGGCGCTGCCCGAAGACATGTTGCGCGAGCTGATCGCGGCGCCGGTCCTGCCGCGCGTCGAGCCGGTCGCGGCCTGGCCCGCGCCGGGTGCCTTGCGCGATCTGCGCGCGATGCTGATGCAGTCCGAGCGGCCGTTCGTCATCGTCGGCGGCAGCGGTTGGGACGCCAAGTCCTGCGAAGCGATGCAGCGTTTTGCCGAAGGCTGGACGCTGCCGGTCGGCTGCGCCTTCCGCTTCCAGGACCTGTTCGACAACCACCATCCGCTCTATGCCGGCGACGTCGGCATCGGCATCAATCCGAAGCTCGCCAGGCGCATCGCCGACGCCGACCTCGTGATCGCGGTCGGCCCCCGGCTCGGCGAGATGACGACCAGTGGCTACACGCTGCTGCAGGCACCGCGTCCGCACCAGAAGCTGGTCCACATCCACGCTGGAGCCGAGGAGTTGGGCCGTGTCTATGCGGCCGACCTGATGCTGCAATGCTCGATGGCAGCGGCAGGCAAGGCGCTCGAGACACTCGCACCGCCGGTGCAGGTCGCGTGGTCCGACTGGAGCGCGCAGGCACGCGCCGACTACGAAGGCAACCTGATCGCGCCATCGGTGCCGCCGCTCGACATGGCCGAGGTCGTGAAGACGATCCAGCGTCTCGCGCCGACCGACAGCGTGCTGACCAACGGCGCCGGCAACTTCAGCGGCTGGCTGCATCGCTACTACCGCTATCCCGCGATGCAGCACGCCGGCCGCACCCAGCTCGCGCCGACCTCGGGCGCGATGGGCTACGGGGTGCCGGCGGCCGTGGCCGCGGCCCTGCTGTACCCGGACCGGACCGTGATCAATATCGCCGGCGACGGTGACTTCCTCATGACCGGGCAAGAGCTCGCCACCGCGACCGGCTACGGTGCCGGCACGGGCAAGGGACGGCTCATCAGCATCGTCGTCGACAACGGCAC
This sequence comes from Caldimonas sp., assembly GCA_039933535.1. Taxonomy (GTDB): domain Bacteria; phylum Pseudomonadota; class Gammaproteobacteria; order Burkholderiales; family Burkholderiaceae_C; genus Schlegelella_A. Next base: position 2,646 of record JBDTNU010000144.1, read on the forward strand.
CTACGGCACGATCCGGATGCATCAGGAGCGCGAGTATCCCGGCCGGGTCAGCGGCAGCGACCTGTTCAATCCGGACTTCGCCGCGCTGGCGCGCGCCTACGGCTGGCGTTCCGAGCGAGTCGATGCGACCGAAGCATTCGAGGTGGCTTTTCGCGCCGCGCTCGACGCGGCGCAGCCGACCCTCCTGCATCTGCCGCTCGCTGCCGACGTGATCACGAGCCGCACGACCCTCTCCGCGATCCGCGCCGCCGCGCTCAGGAAGTGACAGCCATGCCGACCACGCCCACGACCGACTTCGCCACCTGCGACCTCTGCGATCTGCACAAGGCCGACACCAGCGGCGCGTTTCGCATCCTCCCTCCCGTGTTCCGCGACTACGGCAGCGTGCCGAAGTTCGCCGGGCCGGTGAGCACGGTCAAATGCTTCGAGGACAACTCGCTCGTCAAGGCCGCGCTCGACACGCCCGGCCAGGGCCGCGTCCTGGTCGTCGACGGCGGCGCTTCGTTGCGGCGCGCGCTGGTCGGCGGCAACGTGGCCGCGGCCGCGGCGAAGAACGGCTGGGCCGGTGTCGTCGTCGACGGCTGCGTGCGCGACGTCGCCGAGCTGGGGCAATGCGCGGTCGGCATCCGCGCGCTGGGCCTGATTCCCCTGCCGACCGAGAAGCGCGACCAGGGCGAGCGCGATGTCGCCGTACAGGTGCAGGGCGTGTGGGTCAGGCCGGGCGATTGGCTCTACGCGGATGCCGATGGCATCGTCGTCCTCGTCGCAGCCTGATCGGCCGCGCGTCGAAGGGACCTAGACCAGGATCTCCAGCGCGCGATCCAGGCCGCCTTCTTCGATCGAGATATTTGCCATTGCCCGCACGGCCGGCTTCGCGTGATACGCGATCGACAGGCCGACGAGCTCCATCATCGGCAGGTCGTTCGCGCCATCGCCCACGGCAATCGCCCGCGCCGGATCGATGCCGAGCCGGGCGCAGGTCTGCAGCACGGCGCGGCGCTTTTCTTCGCCGTCGCAGATGTCGCCCCAGGGCTGGTCGACCATCCGGCCGGTGAGTGCGCCAGCCTCGATCTCGAGCACGTTCGATCGCGTGTCGTCGATCAGCAGGCGGTCGCGCACGCGATCGCTGAAGAAGGTGAAGCCGCCCGAGACGAGCAGGGTATGGAGGCCGGCAGCACGACACGCGCCGACAAAGCGCTCGACGCCGGGATTCAGGCGCAGCCGCTCGTCGTAGACGCGCTGCAGATCGGTCGCCGGAACGCCGGCGAGCATCGCGACGCGGCGGCGCAGGCTTTCCTTGTAGTCGGCGATCTCGCCGCGCATCGCTGCCTCGGTGATCGCCGCGACCTCGGCTTTCTTGCCCGCGATCGCGGCAATCTCGTCGACGCATTCGATCGAGATCAGCGTCGAGTCCATGTCGAAGGCAACCAGCCCGAAATCGGCAAGACGAAGCGGCACGGCGACGCCGCGCACCACCAGGCCCGGTGCGACGCTCATGCGGCCTCGAGCAGCCTGGGCACGCCGAGCGAACGCAAAACGTCGCGGACGAGCTGCACCCGGTCCTTGACTTCCGGCGCCTCGCGCTCGATGCGCAAGCGCTCGTTGCCGGTGAGCTTGATGTGCCGGTTCTTCTGCACCAGCTCGATGATGCGGCTCGCGTCGATCGGCGGGTTGGCGACGAAGGTGATCGCCGTGACGTGCTCGCCGGCGTCGATCTTGATCACGCCGTAGGGTTTGGCGAGCACACGCAGGCGGTGCACGTCGAACAAGGCCTGGCCTTGCGGCGGCAGCTTGCCGAAGCGGTCGGTGATCTCTTCGAGCAGGGCGTCGATCTGCTCTGCCTTGCTTGCGCTCGCCAGACGCTTGTAGAGCGAGAGGCGGATGTGCACGTCGCCGCAATACGCTTCGGGCAGCAGCGCGGGCGCGTGCAGGTTGATGTCGGTCACTGCCGAAAGCGGTGCCAGCAGGTCGGGCTCGCGACCGGCCTTGAGAGAGCGCACCGCCTCGGACAGCATGTCGTTGTAGAGCTGGAAGCCGACCTCCATCATGTTGCCGCTCTGGTTGTCGCCGAGCACCTCGCCGGCGCCGCGGATCTCGAGGTCGTGCATGGCCAGGTAGAAGCCCGAGCCGAGCTCTTCCATCTGCTGGATCGCATCGAGCCGCTGCGCCGCCATCTTGGTCAGGCCCTCGACGTCGGGGACCATCAGGTAGGCATAGGCCTGGTGGTGCGATCGGCCGACCCGGCCGCGCAGCTGATGCAGCTGCGCCAGACCGAACTTGTCGGCGCGTGCGATGACGATGGTGTTGGCGCTGGGCACGTCGATGCCGGTCTCGATGATGGTCGAGCAGAGCAGCACGTTGTGGCGCTGCGCGACGAAGTCGCGCATCACGCGCTCGAGCTCGCGCTCGGGCATCTGCCCGTGCGCGACGGCGATTCGGGCCTCGGGCACCAGCGCCTGCAGCGTCTCGCGCCGGTGCTCGATGGTCGCCACGTCGTTGTGCAGGAAATAGACCTGGCCGCCGCGCTTGAGCTCGCGCAGCACGGCCTCGCGGATCGTGCTCGACCCTTCGTTGCGCACGAAGGTCTTGATGGCGAGCCGCCGCTGTGGCGCCGTGGCGATGACCGAAAGGTCGCGCAGCCCTTCGAGCGCCATGCCGAGGGTGCGGGGGATCGGCGTGGCGGTGAGCGTGAGCACGTCGACCTCGGCACGGAGCGCCTTCATCTGCTCCTTGTGGCGCACGCCGAAGCGGTGCTCCTCGTCGATCACCAGGAGGCCCAGGCGTTCGAACTTGACGTCGCTCGACAGCAGCTTGTGCGTGCCGACGACGATGTCGACCGTGCCGTCCTCCAGCCCGGCGAGCGCGGCCTTCACTTCCTTGGGCGAGCGAAAGCGCGAGAGCTCGGCGACCTTGATCGGCCACTTGCCGAAGCGGTCGGCGATGTTCTGGTGATGCTGCTCGGCGAGCAGCGTCGTCGGCGCCAGGATCGCGACCTGCTTGCCGCCGTTGACGGCGACGAAGGCGGCGCGCAGCGCGACCTCGGTCTTGCCGAAGCCGACGTCGCCGCAGACCAGGCGGTCCATCGGCCGCGGCGAGATCATGTCCTGGATGACGGCGTGGATCGCGGCATGCTGGTCGGGTGTTTCCTCGAAGCCGAAGCTGGCGGCGAACGCTTCGTAGTCGTGCGGCTGGAAGCGGAAGGCGTAGCCCTCGCGCGCAGCGCGCCGCGCGTACAGATTGAGCAGCTCTGCGGCGGTGTCGCGGACCTGTTCGGCGGCCTTGCGCCGAGCCTTTTCCCATTGCCCCGAGCCGAGACGGTGCAAGGGCGCCTCTTCGGCGCTGACGCCGGTGTAGCGCGCGATAAGGTGCAGTTGCGCGACCGGCACGTAGAGGGTGGCCTTGTCGGCGTACTCGAGATGCAGGAACTCGGCAGCTTCGTCGGCGGGACCGCCGAGCGCGAGTGTCGTGAGCCCGAGATAGCGACCGATGCCGTGGTTGATGTGGACCACCGGGTCGCCGACCTTGAGCTCCGAGAGGTCCTTGATCAGCGCGTTGACGTCGCTGGTCGGCTCCTGGCGCCGGCGTCTGTGCGTTCCGGGCGAGGTGGCGAACAGCTCGGTCTCGGTGACGAACTCGATCGTCTCGGCGTCCTTGTCGCTGCGCTGCCACGCGAAGCCCTGGGCCAGCGGCGCGACGGCGATCGCGAAGCGTTCGCTGCCGCTGTCGAATGCGGTCAGCGAGGCGACGGCGGGCGGATCGATGCGGCTGTCGCGCAGCAGCTCGAGCAAGGTCTCGCGTCGGCCCTCGCTCTCGGCGACGATGAGCACGCGGTGCGGCGTCGCGGCGACGTGGTTCTGCAGCCGGCGCAAAGGCTCGGGCGCGCCGCGGTCCACGCTCAGGTCGGGCAGGACGCGGGCCCATTCATCGCTCGACTCGCCGCCGCGCACCGCCAGCTGCGCATGCGCGTTGCAACGCGAGAAGAATTCCTCCGGCTTCAGGAACAGTGTTTCGGGCGGCAGAAGGGGCCGCTCCTTGTCGTGCTGCAAAAAACGATGCCGCTCACGCGTGTCGGTCCAGAAGCGCTGCAGCGATGCATCGACCTCGCCGTGCAGTGCGAGCGTCGCCGAAGCGCCCAGGTAGTCGAACACCGTCGCCGTCTCGTCGAAAAAGAGCGGCAGGTAGTACTCGATGCCGGCGGTGGCGAGCCCCGCGCCCACGTCCTTGTAGAGCCGCGCCTTGGTCGGATCGCCTTCCATGCGTTCGCGCCAGCGCGAGCGAAAGGCCGTGCGCGACGCTTCGTCCATCGGGAACTCGCGGCCCGGCAACAGGCGCACTTCGGGAACCGGGTAGAGGCTGCGCTGGCTGTCGGGATCGAAGGTCCGGATCGAATCGATCTCGTCACCGAACAGGTCGACGCGATACGGCACGGCCGATCCCATCGGAAACAGATCGATCAGCCCGCCGCGCACCGCGTATTCGCCGGGCGATACGACCTGGCTCACGTGGGTGTAGCCAGCGAGCGTGAGCTGGGCCTTGAGCGCCGCTTCGTCGAGGCGTTGCTTGTTCTTGAACAGGAAGGTGTAGCCAGCGAGAAAGCTCGGCGGCGCGAGCCGGACCAGCGCGGTCGTGGCCGGCATCAGAACGACGTCGACCTCGCCGCGGCCGATCTTCCACAAGGTCGCCAATCGCTCGGAGATCAGGTCTTCATGCGGCGAGAAAGTGTCGTAGGGAAGCGTCTCCCAGTCGGGGAACACCGAGACGCGCAGCTCTGGCGCGAAGAAGCCCAGCTCTTCGGCAAGACGCCCGGCGTCGGCCGGATCGGCGGTGAAGATGGCCGTGGTCGACTTGTTCCCGGCGCGATGCTTCGTGGCGAAACGTGCGAGGAGCAGGGCGTCGGCCGAGCCGGGCGGGCGGGGCAGCGTGAAGCGCTTGCCGGGGGCGATGTCGGGAAGAAGCATGAAAGCGCCAGGCGGCGCGCCGGAAAAGAGCCAGATTTTACGGAGCGGCCTCGGCTTATGCTTGCGAGCCTTGTCCGCGCGAGACTCGATGCCGCCCGTTCAGCCTTCCGCCTTTCGTTGCTTTGCCCTCGTGCCCTGCGCCGGAACCGGCGCCCGCGCCGGCTCGCGCACCCCCAAGCAATACGTAGCAATCGATGGCGCCAGCATGGTGTCGCACACCCTTGCGGCACTCGCGAAGGTCGAGCGAATCGAGCTCGCGGTCGTCGCCATCGCCCCGGACGACGAGCAGTTCGCGAGCCACGTCGCGCTGCCGTCGAGCACGCGTTTCGTGGTCGCGCGCTGCGGCGGCGCGAGCCGCGCCGAGACGGTCGCCGCGGGACTTGGCGAGCTCGCGCGGCGCGGCGCGCTCGCGGACGACTGGGTGCTGGTCCACGACGCTGCGCGTTGCCTGGTCCGCGCCGAGTGGATCGATCGGCTGATCGACGCCTGCGAGGGCGACGCGGTCGGTGGCTTGCTTGCGGTACCGGTCGCCGACACCCTGAAGCGCGAAGCCGAAGGCCGCGTCGGCGCGACGCTGCCGCGCGATGGCCTGTGGCAAGCGCAGACGCCGCAGATGTTTCGCCTCGGCCTGCTCGCCGATGCGCTGGCCCGCGCCGATGCCCAGGTGACCGACGAGGCGAGCGCGATCGAGGCGCTCGGTCTGGCGCCGCGGCTCGTGCCGGGGTCGCCGGAAAACCTCAAGGTCACGCGGCCCGAAGACTTCGCGCTCGCCGAAGCGATCCTGCGGAGCAG
>JBDTNU010000145.1:0-8373 GCA_039933535.1 Caldimonas sp.
CGCTCGCGCGGCACGCCGCGCGTCGCCAACCGGCTGCTGCGCCGGGTGCGCGACTATGCCGACGTCAAGGGCACGGGCCAGATCACCCGGCCGCTCGCCGACCTGGCGCTGGCCATGCTCGACGTCGATCCGCACGGCCTCGACGTGATGGACCGCAAGCTGCTCGAGGCCGTGATCCACCGCTTCGACGGCGGCCCGGTCGGCCTCGACAACGTCGCCGCGGCGATCGGCGAGGAGCGCGACACGATCGAGGACGTGATCGAGCCGTTCCTGATCCAGCAAGGGTTTCTGCAGAGAACGCCGCGCGGTCGCGTCGCCACGCTCGCTGCCTATCGGCACCTCGGCGTCGCGCCACCCAAGAGCACGGGCGGTCTGTTCGCCGAAGGCAGCTGAATGACCTCGGGCTTCCGGAATCGTTGTCTTGCGTCGTGCCGGTGGCTGCTGGCGCTCACGGTCCTCGCCGCATTCGGCGCGCAGGCCGTGGCGCCGACCTTTCGCATCGAGGTCCATTCGCTGCAGACGCTGACGCTGACGAGAGCGCAGCTACTTGCCGGCAATTCGCTGGGCGGCAGCGCCGCGACCATCGCCGGCGAGCTCAGCCTTCCTTTCGTGACAGCCGATCGCATGCCGGCCGTGCTGATCCTGCACGGCGACGCCGGCGCCATCGCCAACCAGGTGGCCTGGCGCGAAGAGCTGAATGCGCTCGGCATCGCCGTCTTCACGCTCGACAGCTTCACCGGCCGCGGTGCGATCGCCACCGGAGCGAGCTTCTTCACGCTGCCGGACTCGATCGGCGGTCTCGCCCGGGTCGTCGATGCGGAGCGCGCGCTGGCCCTGCTGGCGGCGCATCCGCGCATCGACCCGGAGCGCATCGCGGTGATGGGCTTTTCGTCGGGCGGCAGCACGGTGCTGACGGTGGCGCAGACGCGCTTCGCGTCGGCCTTCGGCAAGCCCGGCCTGCGCTTCGCCGCTTACATCGCGCTCTATCCGGACTGCAACGCCCGGCTCATCGGCGACACCCGCAGCGAGCCCGGGCCGCAGCGCATCTTCATCGGCGAGGCCGACGTGCTGACATCGGCCACCGCCTGCGTGAGCTACGTCGAACGCCTGCGGGGGGCCGGCTCGGACGCTGCGATCGCCACCTATCCGGGCGCACACCACGGCTTCGACAATGTCTCGAACCCCGGCTTGATCCGGATCGCCGACGTCCCGACCGGCGCGAACTGCAAGCTCGAGGAGGCCAGTGGCGGGACGATCGTCAATGTCGAGACCGGCCGCCGGCTGACGCTCGACGACAAGTGCATCGGCAAGGGCCTGGTCGCCGGCTACGACCCTGCCGCCAATGCCGCAAGTCGTGCCGCCGTCGCGACGCTGTTGATCGAGCGCTTCGGCCTGAAGAAGCCCTGACGGCGCGGCGCCCACGTCGACAAGTGCACGCAGCGGTCGCGTTCGTGGCCGGGCTGACATCGTTTGTCACGACATCGGCGGTTCTCTTCAAGATTCGACATCACGCAGTTGCCGGCAAGGCTCAAGCTGCGTCACATCGTTTCCGAAGGATCTTCATGCGCACCCTAGTCGTCACCGCTGTCGTCGCGATCGCCCTCGCCTCGTCGCTGCTTGCCTGCGGCGGCGGCGGCGGCGATCCGGTGCCCCCGCCGGTCGTGACCTGCCAGGCCGGTGCCTTGCCCAGCGGGGCAACGAGCACGACGCTGGCCGTCGCCGGCTGGAGCGACCGCGACTACGACATCGAGGTCCCGGCCTCTTACCGCTGCGGCCAGCCGATCGCGATCGTCATCGCCTTTCACGGCGGCGGCGGCAACAAGGCCAACATGCGGGAGACGGCCTGCCCGGGCGGTGACCTCACGAGCGCCGGATGCATCGACCGCATCGCGCTGGCCGCCGGCATGGCCGTCGTGTTCCCGAACGGCACCAAGGTCGCCGGCAGCGAGTTGCTCACGCCCGACGGCATCCGCACCTGGAACGCCGGCGGCGGCAACAACGGCTACAACTGCGTCAGCGGCAATGCGTGCAACAACGGCGTCGACGACATCGGCTATGTGCGTGCGTTGCTGGCCGACCTCGGCGCGCGTCTCGACCTCGACCCGAAGCGCGTGTTCGCGACCGGCTTTTCCAACGGTGCGGCGCTGACGCAGCGGCTCGCCTGCCAGACCGCCGACCTGTTCGCCGCGATCGCGCCGGTCTCCGGCGAAAACCAGTACGCGCTCGATGGCTGCACGCCGTCGCAGCGCGTCGCGGTGCTCGACACCCACGGCACCGCCGACGGCTGCTGGCCCTACGACGGCGGCGTCGGCAACTGCGTCGACGCGGGGCTCTATGTGTCAGTGGCGTCGACGCTGGCCGGCTGGGCCGGCCGCAACGGCTGCGCACCGACGCCGACGCTCACCACGCTCGCACCGCTGCCAAGAGTCGACGACGGCACCAGCGTCGTCCGCCAGAGCTACACCGGTTGCGGCAGCGGCGGCGATCTCGTGCACCTGCAGGTGGTCGGCGGCGGCCACTACTGGTCGCGCGGCCATTCGTCGTCGGTCACCGGCAATTCGGGCGGCGTGATGAGCCAGCAGCTCGACATGAGCCAGACCGTGATCGACTTCTTCGCGGCCCACGGCCGCCCCTGAGCGCGACGGCATCAGGCGCCGGCGCTGCGCTCAGACCAGGTCTTCGGTGACCAGCCGGCCGTAGCGAACCGCTGTCTTCGCGCCGAAGCGCTCGGCGACCTTCGTGACCTCGGCGATCTGGTCGTCTTCCGGCGCGTACACGACGAGCCAGCCGCAACCTTCGCCGGCCAGCGTCAGGTAGCGGCGCATGAGATTGATCTCGTAGCCGAAGCCGGCCGCGCTGCTCGCCTTGCGGATCATGTCCTCGAGGTCGGGGAACAGCTCGGCAGAGGTGTAGACAAGGATGTCCGCGTCGGCAAGGCCGGCCTGCAGCAGATCGGCCCTCGCGTCGGTCGCGATCGCATCGTTCGCGAAGGCGAGCACCACGTGGCCCACCGGGTTGAGAGCGCCCAGCGATTCCTGGAACTCGCCCTTCGTCATCCGCTTGCTCATTGCGCTGGGTCCTTGGAAGCCGTGTTCGCCGAAGTGTAGTTGGCGCGGCGCTTCTGCCAGGCAAGCAGCTCGCCCACGAAGCCGCGCCGGAAGGCGACGACGCAGACGACGAAGATCACGCCGATGATGACGGTGACCCATTCGCCGACGCGGTCGGCAAGCAGGTTCTGCAGGCCGATGATGGTGAAGGCGCCGAGCACCGGCCCGGCAAAGGTGCCCATGCCGCCGAGCAAGGTCATCAGCACGACCTCGCCCGAGAGCGACCAGTGCGCATCCGAGAGGCTGGCGAAGCCGAGCACCAGCGTCTTCAGCGAGCCGCCCAGGCCGGCCAGCGCCGTCGACAGCACGAAGGCGAGCAGCTTGTAGCGGTCGACGTCGTAGCCGAGCGAGACCGCGCGCGGCTCGTTCTCGCGGATCGCCTTCAGCACCTGGCCGTACGGCGAGTGGACGATGCGGCGGATGCCCAGGAAGACAGCGACGAAGACCGCGAGGACGACGAAGTACATCACCGCATCGTCGGGCACCGGGATGAGCCCGAGCAGCTTGCCGTGCGGCTCGCCGGCCAGCGATACGACGCCGAGCAGTTTGCCGCGCGGCACGCCCTGCAGCCCGTCCTCGCCGCCGGTGATCGAACGCGCCTGCAGGAACACGAAGTAGGCCATCTCGGCCAACGCCAGCGTCGTCATGGCGAAGTAGATGCCCTGGCGACGGATCGCGATGAAGCCGACGACGAGGCCGAGCAGCGCTGACGCGCCGACGCCCGCGAGCACGCCGAGCTCCGGCGGCCATCCCGCCGAGCGGACGAGCCAGCCGGTCGTGTAGGCGGCGGTCGCAAAGTAGGCGGCGTGGCCGAACGAGAGCAGGCCGGTGTAGCCGAGCAGAAGATTGAAGGCGCAGGCGAAGATCGCGTAGCAGAGCGCGGTCATCGCGAACACCGGATAGACGCCGATGAAGGGCGCCGCGACGAGCAGGAGCAGCCCGACGACCAGGCCAAGATGGGCGAGCCGCGACGGGTCGGGCGGCGCTGCGTGGGCGAGCGGCGGAGCGAGGACGACGCTCATCACGCTTCCTTCCCGAACAGCCCGGCCGGCCGGATCATCAGCACGATGGCCATGATGACGAAGACGACGATGCTCGATGCCTCGGGATAGAAGACCTTGGTCAGGCCTTCCACCAGGCCGAGCCCGAGGCCGGTCAGGATCGAGCCCAGGATCGAGCCCATGCCGCCGATGACGACAACGGCGAAGACGATGATGATCAGGCTCGATCCCATCAGCGGCGTCACCTGGATGATGGGCGCGGCAAGCACGCCGGCCAGCGCGGCGAGTCCGGCACCGCCGGCATAGGTGAGCGTGACCATGAGCGGCACGTTGATGCCGAAGGCCTGCACCAGGGCCGGGTTCTCGGTGCCGGCGCGCAAGGTGGCGCCCAGGCGCGTGCGCTCGATCAGGAACCAGGTGCCGAGGCAGACCGTCAATGAGGCGACGACGACCCAGGCGCGGTAGTTGGGCAGCACCATGAAGCCGAGGTCGGTCGAGCCACTCAGCAGATCGGGCTTGTCGTAGGACTGCCCGGAGACGCCGAAGTAGTAGCGCAGCACGCCCTCGGCGATCAGCGCCAGGCCGAAGGTGAGGAGCAGGCCGTAGATCGGGTCGATCTTGTAGAGGTGGCGCAGGAACAGCTTCTCGATGACGACGCCGAGCGCGCCCACCACCACCGGCGCGACGATCAGCGCCGCCCAGTAGTTGAGGCCCAGCTTGTCGGCGCCGATGAAGGCCACGTAGGCGCCCAGCATGTAGAGCGCGCCGTGCGCGAAATTGACGATGCCGAGCAGGCCGAAGATGACCGCCAGGCCGAGGCTCAGCATCGCGTAGAACGAGCCGTTGACGAGCCCGAGCGTGAGCTGACTCAGGAAGACCTGCATCAGCTGCGCCCGCTGTGCCGATCGCTGCCCGAGTCGCCTATTTCCAGGCGGCGCACTTCGACTCGGCCTTGGTCGTCCAGGCCTCTTCGCCCTTGAAGGTCTGGGCGATGTTGTAGTAGTCCCAGGGCTCGTTCGACTTGTCCGGCGACTTGACCTGCATCAGGTACATGTCGTGGATCATGCTGCCGTCGCCACGGATCCAGCCGCCCTTGACGTACATGTCGTTGAGCTTGGTCTTCTTCATCTGCGCCAGGACCCTTTCCGAATCGTCGCTGCCCGTGGCCTTGACGGCCGTCAGGTACTGCAGCGTCGCCGAATAGTCGGCGGCCTGCAGCGACGAGGGCATGCGCTTGAACTTCTCGAAGAACTTGCGGCTCCAGGCGCGCGAATCGGCGTCGCGGTTCCAGTACCAGCTGTCGGTCAGGTACATGCCCTGCGTCGCCTTCAGGCCGAGCGAGTGCACGTCGTTGATGAACATCAGCAGGCCAGCCAGCTTCATCGTCTTGGTGATGCCGAACTCGTTGGCCGCCTTGATCGAGTTGATGGTGTCGCCGCCGGCGTTGGCCAGGCCGAGGATCTGCGCCTTGCTCTGCTGCGCCTGCAGCAGGAAGGAGCTGAAGTCGCTGGCCGAGAGCGGCGCGCGCACCGAGCCGAGGACCGTGCCGCCGGCCGCCTTGACGACCGTCGTCGCGTCGTTCTGCAGCTGCGTGCCGAAGGCGTAGTCGGCGGTCAGGAAGAACCAGCTCTTGCCGCCGGCCTTGACGACGGCGTTGCCGGTGCCCTTGGCCAGCGCGGTCGTGTCGTAGGCATAGTGCACGGTATAGGGCGAGCACTGGTCGTTGGTGAGCGCCGAGCTGGCGGCGCCGACCGAGATGAAGAGCTTCTTCTTCTCCAGCGCGACCTTGGCCATCGCCAGTCCGGTGCCCGAGTTGGTACCGCCGATCAGCATGTCGACGCCTTGCGTGTCGAACCACTCGCGCGCCTTCGCGGCGGCGACGTCGGGCTTGTTCTGGTGGTCGGCGACAAGCACCTCGATCTTCTTGCCGGCGATCGCGCCACCCATGTCGGCGATCGCCATCCGGATGGCCTCGGCGCCGGCCGGGCCGTCGATGTCGGCGTACAGGCCCGACAGGTCGGTGATGAAGCCGATCTTGATCGTGTCGCCCGACACCTGGGCTTGCGCCGTGGCGCCAAACATGGCCAGGATCGCGAGCGAGCAGGCGGAAGTGATCTTTTTGAATTTCATCGATGTCTCCATTTGGAAAGTTGGAAAGGGAAGGCTCAGACGCCAAGGTACTCGTGCAGGCGCTCCATGCGCGACGGCAGCTCGGCCTGGCTGAACTGCTGGATGACCTGGCCGTGTTCCATGACCAGGAAGCGATCGGCAAGAGGTGCCGCGAAACGGAAATTCTGTTCGACCATGACGATCGTGTAGCCCCGCTCGCGCAGGGATTTCACGACCGCGCCGAGCTTTTGCACGATCACCGGCGCGAGCCCCTCGGAGATCTCGTCGAGCAGCAGCAGGCGCGCACCGGTACGAAGGATGCGCGCCACGGCCAGCATCTGCTGTTCGCCGCCCGAGAGCCGCGTGCCCTGGCTGGCCTTGCGCTCCTCGAGGTTGGGGAACATCGCGTAAATCTGCTCGATGCTCATGCCGTTCGCGCCGAGTGCGGGCGGCAGCATCAGGTTCTCTTCGGCCGAGAGCGACGAGAAGATGCCGCGCTCTTCGGGGCAATAGCCGAGGCCGAGGCGGGCGATGCGATGCGTCGCCATTCCCACCGTCTCGGTGCCCTTGACCTTGATCGAGCCGGTGCGCGAGCCGATCAGGCCCATGATCGCGCGCAGCGTGCTGGTGCGGCCGGCGCCGTTGCGTCCGAGCAGCGTCACGACCTCGCCTTCATCGACCTTGAAGTCGACGCCGTGCAGCACGTGCGACTCGCCGTACCAGCCGTGCAGCTTGCTGATCTCGAGGAATGGCACGGCCATGGTCAGTGGCTCCCGGCCAGCTCGGCGTCGGCGGTGCCCATGTAGGCCTCGATCACCGCCGGGTTGCGCGAGACCTCGGCGTACGGGCCCTCGGCCAGCGTCGCGCCGCGCGCGAGCACGGTGATCGTGTCGGCGATCGACGCGACCACGCTCATGTTGTGCTCGACCATCAGCACGGTCCGGCTCGCCGCGACCTTCTTGATCAGCGTGCGGATGCGGTCGACGTCCTCCAGGCCCATGCCCTGCGTCGGCTCGTCGAGGAGCATCAGCGTCGGCTCCATCGCCAGCGTGGTCGCGATCTCGAGGGCGCGCTTCCTGCCGTAGCTGAGCTCGACCGCCGGCAGTGCCGCGTAGGCGCCGAGGTCGACCTGCTCGAGCAGGGCCAGCGCCTGCGCATCGAGCCGGTTCAGCGACGACTCCGGGCGCCAGAAGTGGAACGACGTGCCGAGCTTTCGCTGCAGCGCGACGCGAACGTTCTCGAGCACCGAGAGGTGCCCGAACACCGCCGAGATCTGGAACGAGCGGACGACGCCGCGGCGGGCGATCGCTGCGGGCTTTTCGCTCGTGATGTCGTCGCCGGCGAAGACGATCCGGCCCGCGGTCGGCGTCAGGAACTTGGTGAGCAGGTTGAAGCAGGTCGTCTTGCCGGCGCCGTTCGGGCCGATCAGGGCGTGGATGCTGCCGCGGCGCACGCGCAGGTTCACCTTGTCGACGGCGACGAAGCCCTTGAACTCCTTGGTCAGCGCGCGCGTCTCCAGGATGAAGTCGTCGCCCGCTGCGGCCGCGCCGATCATGCCGCCGCCTCCTCGGTGCGCCGCGCCGCACGGGCGTCGCCGCCGATCCGCCGCGACAGGTCGGCGGCGACGGCGAGCGCGGCGTCGCGATGGCGCGCGCCGCGGTCGGCGCCGAGCATCGCCTTGTTGATGCAGACCGAAACCGCGGCGACGACCTCGCCGGAGGCGCCGAAGACCGGGGCGCCGAAGGAATAGACGCCTTCGCGAACGCCCTCGTCGTCGAGGCTGTAGCCGCGCCGCTTGGTGAGCGCGAGCTCCTTCTGCAGTGCGACGAGATCGCGCGGGCCTTTCCTGGTCAGCCGCGTGCCGAGTCCCGCCGCGAAGCGCCGGCGCAGCTCCGGCGCCGGCAACCAGGCGAGCATCGCCTTGCCGCTGCCCGACAGATAGGCCGGCAGTCGCATGCCGACGTTGAACGCCAGGCCGAGCGGGCGCGCGCTCTTGCGCACCGCGACGTAGAGCGCCTCGGTGCCCGAGAGCACCGAAAGCACGACGGTCTCTTCGGGCGCGCTGCCGTTGTCGGCCCAGAGCGCGTTGAATTCCTGGGCGACGTCGGTGCCCGAGACGAAGGCCTCGGCCAGGCCCATGACGCGCGGCCCGATCA
>JBDTNU010000146.1:0-8343 GCA_039933535.1 Caldimonas sp.
GCAGTTCCTGAGCCGCAACGCCTATCCGCATCGCGTGCTCGACACCGAGCGCGACCCCGACGCCGGCGGCTTTCTCGAATGCTTCTCGCTGAAGGCCGACGAACTCCCGGTCGTCGTCACGCCGGACCATCGCGTGCTGCGCAATCCGTCGCTGGCCGACATGGCCGACGACATCGGCCTCACCGAGAACTTCGACCACGAGACGGTCTTCGATGTGGCGGTCATCGGCGCCGGACCGGCGGGACTGGCGGCCGCCGTCTATGCGGCCTCGGAAGGCTTGACGACCATCGTCGTCGAAAGCCTGGCGCCGGGCGGACAGGCCGGCACCAGCTCGAAGATCGAGAACTACCTCGGCTTTCCCACCGGCATCTCGGGCCAGGCGCTGGCCGGCCGGGCCCAGGTGCAGGCCCAGAAGTTCGGCGCACGCCTGGCCGTCTCGCGCGCCGTGATCGGCATCGACTGCGACGACACGCCCTACGGGATGCGTCTCGACGACGGCTCGAAGATCCGGTCGCGTGCCATCGTCGTCGCCTCCGGCGCGCGATACCGCAAGCTCGCGGTCGCCGACTACGAGCGCTTCGAAGGCAACGGCATCTACTACGCGGCCACGGCGATGGAAGCGGCACTGTGCGCAGGCGAAGACGCGGTCATCGTCGGCGGCGGCAACTCGGCCGGGCAAGCCGCCGTCTACCTCGCCGGCAAGGTCAAGCACGTCTACATGCTGATTCGCGGCGCCGGCCTGGCGGCGACCATGTCGGACTATCTGGTGCGGCGCATCCTCGGCTCGGAACGCATCAGCCTGATGGCGCATTCGGAAATCACCGCCCTGGCCGGCGACAGGAACCTGCGTGAGGTCACGTGGGCCGATCGAAAGACGCGCTCGGCGACGACGCGGCCGGTCGGCGGGCTGTTCGTGATGATCGGCGCCGAGCCGAACACGACCTGGGCCGAAGGCTGCCTCGTCCTCGACGCACAAGGCTTCGTCGTGACCGGCAGCGCAGCGCGCAGCGACGCCGACTCGCCCTACTCGAGCTCGCGACCCGGCGTCTACGCCGTCGGCGATGTCCGTTCGGGCTCGGTCAAGCGCGTGGCTTCGGGCGTGGGCGAAGGCTCGGTCGTCGTGCAGGCCGTGCACCGCTACCTGCATCCGACGATCGACTAGCCATCGGTCATCGGCGCGACGTCCGCCACATCGGGGTCGCCGACAGGCTTCGGCAGCAGAAGCAGCGCGCCGAATGCGGCCAGCCCGAGCGCGGCGGTGAAGCCCAGCGCGCCGACGCCCCAGCGGTCGAGAAGAATTCCGAACAACCAAGGCGACAAGGCCTGCGCGACGCGCGCCGGCACCATCAGGAGTCCTTGCCGCTGCCCATAGCCTTGCGGTCCGAACAGGGCGAGTGGCAAGGTGCCCTTGGCGATGGTCAGGATGCCGTTGCCCGCGCCGTGCAGGATCGCGAACACGGCCGCCGCCGGCGCGCCGAACGCCATCAGCAGCGTCGCGCCGACCGGATGCATCAGCGCCGCCAGTCGCGCCGACAGCAAGGGGTGCACTCGCCTGAGCACGCCGAACTCGAGCAGCCGCCCGCCGACCTGTGCCGGCCCGACCAGCGCGCCGATCGCCACGGCCGTGGCCAGCGTCGCGCCACCGGCTTGCAGCAGTCGCGGCAGGTGCGCCGCCATGGCGGTGCTGGCAAACCAGGTGGCCGCGAAGACAAACGCCAGGATGAGCGCGGCCCGCTGCCCGGCGGCCGACGCGGGGTCGGCATCCGAAGGACCGGCCTGCACCGGAACGCCCACCGGCGGCGGGCCTGCTTTCGGCAGCGACAGGTTGAGCGGGATGCCGACCAGCATGTGCAGCGCCGCCCAGCCGAAACACGCGCCCCGCCAGCCGACCTGGCTTTCGAGCAGGGTCGAGAGCGGCCAGCCGACGGTGCTGGCAAATCCGGCGATCAGCGTGATGCCGGTGATGACGTTGCGCGAGTCGCGCCCGTACAGACGCACCAGCGCCGCGAAGGCGGCTTCGTAGAGGCCGCTGCCCATGCCGATGCCGATCACCATCCACGCGGCGAACAGTGCGAATGGCCCGTTCGCGAAGCCGAGCCCGGCGAGTCCGAGCGCGAACACGACATTGGTGACGACCAGCACCGGCCGGCCGCCCCAGCGGTCGATCGCACGGCCCGCGTACGGGCCGAGCAGGGCCGAGACGATCAGGGCGAGCGAGAAGGCGGCGAAGATCGTCGGTGCCGTGACGCCGAGATCCCGGGCCATCGGCGTCGCCAGCATCGCCGGCAGGTAGTACGACGACGCCCACGCAAGCGTCTGTGCCGCGCCGAGTGCGGCGACGGTGCCGGCGCGCGCGCCTCGCGCCATCTCAGGACCCGCGGCCGCTCGCCGCGCGCTCCAGCAACAGCTCGCGCTCGCGGACGTTGCGCGTCATCGCCGCGGCCCGCTCGAATTCGGCGCGCGCTTCGTCGGCGCGTCCGAGCCTGGCCAGCAGGTCGCCGCGCACGCTCGGCAAGAGGTGATAGCGCGCGAGCGTGGGCGCGCCGCGCAATGCGTCGACGATGTCGAGCCCGGCCTGCGGCCCGTGCGCCATGGCGACCGCCACCGCCCGGTTCAGCTCGACGATCGGCGATGGCGAGACCTGTGCCAATGCCTCGTAGAGCGCGACGATTCGCGCCCAATCGGTGGCCTCGGCCGTGCGCGCCCGGGCATGGCAGGCGGCCAGCGCGGCCTGCAAGGCATACGGCCCGCGCGCGCCGCCGAGCGCCTCGCAACGCGCCAGCGCAACCAGGCCGCGCCGAATCAGCAAGGGATCCCAGCGCGAGCGATCCTGCTCGAGCAGCAGCACGGGACGGCCTTGGTCGTCGACACGCGCGTGACTGCGCGAGGCCTGGATTTCCATCAAGGCGACCAGGCCGTGGACTTCGCTTTCCTCGGGCACCAGCCCCGCCAGGACGCGGCCGAGGCGCAGCGCTTCATCGCACAGCGCCGGGCGCATCCAGTCGTCGCCCGCGGTCGCCGAATAGCCCTCGTTGAAGACGAGGTAGACGACCTCGAGCACCGAAGCCAGCCGCGGCGCGCGCGACTTCGCGTCGGGCACTTCGAACGGCACCTCGGCCGCCGCCAACGCCTTCTTGGCGCGAACGATCCGCTGCGCGACGGTCGCCTCGGGCACGAGAAAGGCGCGCGCGATCTCGTCGGTCGTCAGGCCGCCGAGCAGGCGCAAGGTCAGCGCGACCCGGGCCTCGGTCGAGAGCACCGGATGGCAGGCGGTGAAGACGAGCCGGAGCAGGTCGTCGCCGATGTCGTCTTCGCTCGCTTCGGCCAGCGCGTCGACGAAATCGGGCTCGACGTGCGCCTGCAAGGCCTCGAGGTCGGCGCCGAGCTCGTCGTGCTTGCGCGCGTGCAGCGCGTCCTGGCGCAGCCGGTCGAGGGCACGGTTCTTCGCCGTCCGCATCAGCCAGGCGCCCGGGTTGTCGGGCACCCCGTCGCCGGGCCAGTGCTCTAGCGCGGCGACCAATGCATCCTGCGCCAGCTCTTCGGCCAGGCCGACGTCGCGCACCATGCGGGCGACGCCCGCGATCACCCTGGCCGACTCGATCCGCCAGACCGCCTCGATCGCGCGATGGGTGGCGGCTCTGCTCACGTCGGCACGCGTCGGCTCACTCCCAGCAAGGGCCGGTCTCGCGAACCTCGACCGTGCACCATTCGGCGGCCGGGCATTCGGCGGCAAGGGCAATCGCCTCCTCGCGCGTCGCGACGTCGACGAGGAAGAAGCCGCCGATCATTTCCTTGGCCTCGGCAAACGGCCCGTCGACGACGCTGCTGCGCCCTTGGCGAACCTGCACCCGCGCGCCATCGGCCTGCGACGCCAGCGACTCGACCCCGCGCAAGACGCCGCGCGCCTTCAGTCGCTCGGCGAACGCAAGCATCTGGTCGTAGACCACGTGGCCCGCCTCGACGCCGCGCTGGCGTCTTTGGTCGACGGGTTCGATCATCAGCAGCATGTAGGCCATGCGGCCAAGGCTACCAAACCGCGGCGGCGAGCGGCGGACCGCGTCCCTGCGCCTACTGCGGAACGGCCGTCGCCCAGGCCTTGCGGATCTGCCGCCCGCACGAGGCCGAGTCGAAGCCGCTTCCCGTCCCCGACGACCGCGCGACGATGCCGTAGCTGGTCTTGCCGGCATCGATCCAGGGATAGAAACCGAACGCGCCGGCGCTGCTGAAGGCGCCGTCGCCGACCACCGGATCGTCCTCGACCCAGTGGCCGATCGAGTAGTGCCAGCTCTCTGTCGGGGGCACCGGCGTGTTGACAGCCGTCGGGCAGGTGGAAGGGTTGGTGCAGACGGCGTGCGTGCCGAGCAAGTCGCGCATCTTCAGGCTGCCGGAAAGGATCTTGCGCAGCACCCGCGCGTAGTCGTCGGCGCTGGTGACGCCGCCGCCGGCGAGCTGCGGCTGCGAGTACGCGAGCGCGACGTCGCTGCCGAGCTGGGAGCGGATCTCTGTGGCGAGCGGGCCGTTGGTCAGCGCGCCCAGGCCGTTCAGGCTGGCGTGCTTTTCCATGTGGCCGCCGCCGTACGAGAACTTGCCGTCGTCGGCGGCGGTGTATGCGCCGTTGTTCAGCGAGTCGACGCACTGCTGCACGGTCTGCGTCTGCGTGCAGACCAGGAAGCTGGTGTAGCCGCTCTGGAAGGTGAAGTACTTGACGTCGGACGCGCTCAGCACGCCCGCCTGCCTCTGCACGAAATAGGTGGAATACAGCCACTTCGATGCCGAGGCAATGCTCATCACCGTTGCGGAGGTATAGATGGTCGGATCACTCGTGCTGTTCACCGAGCCCGACGCCAGTCTTGCATTCACGTCGCCCACTTCCCAGTAGAACGGGTGGATCGGCGCGCAGGCGTTGGTCGCGCTTTGCGCGGTCGCGGTCGCGGCCGTCGTGCGGTCGGCATCGGTCGGGCCGGCGGGCGCGGGTGCGCCGCTGTCGCCACCGCCGCCGCAACCCGCAACCACCATCGCAGCCGACAGTGCGCCGGCAAGGCTTGCAGCGCGACGCTTCTGATGAGGCGAGAGCGTCACGGTGCGGCCTTTCGCGCCGAACGCTGTGCGGCGGCAAAGGTGGCGATCTCGCGCATCGTGATAGCGCCGGTCTTGCCGGTGTCGATCTCGTCGTAGTGCTTGAAGACGAAGGGCATGCCCGCCTTGGCTTCGTCCCTGCCCAGCTTGCCATCGCTGTTGATGTCGGCTGCGGTGAAGCGCTTCTGCAGCTCGGCGGCCATCTGGCGGCCGCGCCCGGTGTCGGCCTGCTGCGCGAGCGCACCCGACGCGGCAGTGACGCCAAGCGCAAGAGCAACGCTGGTACGAAAGCCGGCTCGAAACGATTGCGGTGTCATGGTGGTTCTCTTTCGCTTGTTAGTACCGGTATCGCGGCCCGGTCGGGCCCGCTGACCTCACTCTGGCCGCACGCCGTGAACGATAGGTTGCTGCAGGCGGTCAGGCATGACCAGCGATGTCGCGGTCGTGCGGTCTGTCATCGTTTGTCATGAATTCGTGCCGCTGCGACGGGGCGCCGCGCCAGTACGATGGCCTCGACCCACTCTTGCACGGAACCCTTCGATGAGCGAAGCGCTGGCGCGCGTTCTCGTGGTCGACGACGAAGCCGATCTGCGCGCCCTGTTGCAGCGCTATCTCACCGACCAGGGATGCTTCGTGCGCGCCGTCGATGGTGGCGCGGCGCTCGACAAGCTGCTCGCACGCGAGCGCTTCGACGTGCTCGTGCTCGACGTGATGATGCCGGGCGAGGACGGCCTGTCGATCTGCCGCCGCCTGCGTGCCCAGGGCGAGACGATTCCGATCGTCATGCTGACGGCGCGTGGCGACCCGCTCGACCGGATCATCGGTCTCGAAATGGGCGCCGACGACTACCTGCCCAAGCCGTTCACGCCGCGCGAATTGCTGGCGCGAATCCAGGCGCTGGTGCGACGCCAGCGCATGCTCGGCGCGCACGCCGGCCCGGCGCCCGCCGAAGGGGTCGTCCGCTTCGGCATGCACGCGCTGCATCTCGGCGAACGCCGGCTCGAACGCGACGGCGTCGAGGTCGCGCTTTCGAGCGCGGAGTTCGCGCTGTTGCGCGCGTTCGCCCAGCATCCGAACCGCGCGCTCGGCCGCGACCGCCTGCTCGAGCTCGCGCACGGACGCGACCACGAAGCGACCGATCGCAGCATCGATGTGCAGGTGATGCGGCTGCGCCGCCTGATCGAGGCCGATCCGGCCGAGCCGCGCCACATCCAGACCGTGTGGGGCGTGGGCTATGTGTTCGTTCCCGAAGGCGGCAAGGCGCCGCACGGGGCCGGCGTGGCGACATGACGCTCTGGCCGCAGAGCCTGGTCGGCCGCAACGCGATGCTCATCGTCGGCCTGATCCTGCTGGCCGAAGTCGGCAGCGCGGTGCTGGTTCGCCAGCTCATCGTCAAGCCGCGCGTCGAGCAGATCGCCGAATCGGTGGCGCGCAACGTCGCATCGGCACGCGCCGGCCTCGCGGCACTGCCGCCGTCGGAGCGCGAGGCCTTCCTCGCCGCCTTCTCCAGGCGCGCCACGCCGGGGGTTCCGGGAACGGCGCCGGCGCCGAGGACGGCCGCGGCGCGCCTGTCCTCGATCGACCGGCTGTTCGTTCGCTCGGTGTCGGCGCGACTGGCGGCCGAGGACATGGACGTGATCTGGCGGCGCGACGACAACAGCCTGTCGTTGCGCCTGCGCATCGACGGCGCGCCCTATTGGCTGGCCCTGCCCGGCGTGTTGCCGGAGCGCGCGTTCACCGGCGCGTGGCTGGTCGCGTCGGTGACCGCGGCACTGCTCGCGCTCGTCGGCGCGCTCGCGATCCAGCGCCGCATCGAGCGGCCGCTGCGCGCGCTGGTCCGTGCGGCGCGCACGCTCGGCGGCGGCGGGCGGCCCGAACCCCTGCCCGAAGACGGCCCGACCGAGATCGCCACCGTGAGCCGCAGCTTCAACCAGCTGGTACACACCCTCGACGCCGCAGAGCGCGAGCGCGCGATCATGCTCGCCGGCATCTCGCACGACCTGCGCACGCCCATGACCAAGCTGCAGCTCGGCATCGAGATCGTGGGCGACGGCATCGAGCCCGAGCTCTCGGCCAGCCTGAAGCGCAGCATCGCCGAGATGGACGCCGTGGTCGGCCAGTTCCTGGACTTCGCGCGCGCCGACGAGTCCGCCCTGCCGCTGGAAAGCACGCGCCTCGACGCGATCGCGCGTGAAGTCGCCGCCTCCTTCGCCGACCACGGCCAGGCGCTGGTCCTCGAAGCCTCGAGCGTGCCGGTGCTGATGCTGCGCGCGGCGCTGATCCGCCGCGCGGTTTCCAACCTCGTGGAAAACGCGTTGCGCCACGGCCGCCCGCCCGTGGTCCTTCGCACCGGCCGCGATGCCGCGGCGGCGTGGATCGAGGTCGTCGACCAAGGCCCCGGAATCGCGCCGGCGGAGGTCGAGGCGATGAAGCGGCCGTTTCACCGCGCCGGCTCGGCACGCAGCGGCGCCGCCGGCGCCGGGCTCGGCCTGGCGATCGTCGAGCGCGTCGCGCGCAGCCACGGCGCGACGCTCGAGCTGATGCCCGAGACGCCGCACGGCCTGCGCGCCCGCCTGCGCTTTCCCTTGCCTGCGGCGGACTGAGCGCCCGGCGCACGTCTTGCGGCGCGGCGCCGACCATGTCCGTAGAAGGATGCGGCCGCTGGCGAGTCCCTACACTCTCGGATGCACGGCCGGGTCACGAGCCCGGCTCGTGCCATTCGCAGACGAACTTCTCCCCGGAGCGCCCCGATGAATGCCCCCCTTCCAGAAGCTATTCGCAAGGCGCTCGAAAGCGTCACGCTTGACGACAAGTACTCGCTCGATCACGGCCGAGCCTTCATGAGCGGCGTGCAGGCGCTGGTGCGCCTGCCGATGCTGCAGAAGAAGCGCGACGCGATGTTCGGCCTCAACACCGGCGGCTTCATCAGCGGCTATCGCGGCTCGCCGCTCGGCGGCTACGACCAGGCCCTGTGGCAGGCGAAGAACCATCTCGCAGCGCAGAACATCGTCTTCCAGCCGGGGGTCAACGAAGAGCTCGCCGCCACGGCGGTCTGGGGCTCACAGCAGCTCGATCTCTATCCGGAGTCGAAGAAGGTCGACGGCGTGTTCGGCATCTGGTACGGCAAGGGCCCGGGTGTCGACCGCTGCTCCGATGTCTTCAAGCACGCCAACATGGCGGGCACCGCGAAGCACGGCGGCGTGATCGCCCTGGCCGGCGACGACCACATCGCCAAGAGCTCGACCGCGGCGCACCAGAGCGACCACA